>NZ_JAMAWN010000020.1:0-66981 GCF_023713305.1 Psychrobacillus sp. MER TA 171
GACAGTTGAAGGGTCGTCTTTTTTGGTTTAGAGAAAAGTTGGGCGGAGAATGTAAAATTGACACTTCTTATTGATTACCATATAATGTCAAAAAAGGTTGCTAAAATGGCAGTTTACAGCAAGTTTGTTTATTGTGTAAAGTTACATTATTTTAATGAGTCATTTGTAGATAGTGAATGGTTGTTGCATAGGATAATAGTTAAGGAGATGATTCAAATGAAAAAATTAATACTTTTCACTATCACGCTCTTATTAGTCGTATTAACTCTTTATGCTTGCAGTGACGAACAGGAGGAAAACAAAACAGACTTAGAAGAGCCAGGGAACGGTGTTCTAGATAGTGAAAACGAAAGCAACGAAAACGAAGTAGACCCAATTTCCATTGGAAAAATTGAAAATTATGAGGGAATGGAAATTACCGACTGGATCGATGAGCATACTGTTGTTCTTGCAAAAGAAAACCAGGAATTTGAAAAAATGAGTTTGTTAGAAAATGCAGAGTTCTATCCTAGAAGTATATACGTGTACAATTTGGATACTAAAGAATTTAAAACAATTAAAGCTCAAAAAGATATGTTTCTCGGTGGGGCAACTTTGTCTCCGGATAAAAAACACCTCTTATATTATGAAAACTCTATTGGAGATATCGCCTATTATATGATGAGTTTAGGGGAAGGGGAGAAAACGCTTGTTACCGAGGATATTATTGGTAGTGTCTATACCGCTGAGTGGACTGACGAGAACCACGTAATCGGTGCTTCCTATGCGGGTGGTGCAGTTATGGCTGATACGGAGGGGAATGTAACTCCGATTGCCGAGCTTCAGGAGGAGCAGTTGTTTAATGTTCATAAAATGCAAGAAAAAATCTACTATATAACAACAGAAAACCCTTCCTTTCAAGTATATAAGATGGATTGGAACACCAAAGAAAAAAAGAAACTTCCATTGGAAAATGCAGAAAGAATCACACTATCTCCGGATGGAAAGCAATTACTTGTTACGCAGACAACAGGGAATACGAAAAGGTTAATAATAGCAGATACCGATGGAAATATACAAAGTATAATTGCAGAAGGTTCTGATGTGACAGGTGCTTCCTGGTCTCCGAATCAGCAAATGATTGTATATCAGTCAAGCTCTATCATAAACGGTGAAGAAAAAAGTGGATTACACCTATATGAAGTAACATCTGATGAATCCATACAAATTGTTCAAGACATTGGAAATGTGAAAACCAAATGGAGTCCTTCAGGCAAAAAAATTTCCGTTGTTGAATTGGATGGAAAAATTTATAACAGCAGTATCATTTCTATTGATTAGTGCTGTTTTTACTTTAATAGAATAAAAGCTTATGATACAAAAAAGCAGATCGTCTAGAAGTGCTAAAATGCATATCTAGACGATCTGCTTTTATCTTTATGAACAAAAGGGTACAGGTTAGTATCATAGATGAATTTTAGACAAAATAGATTGAAATATTGTCTAAAATCTTCTGATTATTTAACTGTATAATTTACCCTTTTAGTGTATATTTAGGTTAAGTGAAAATTAATAAGTACGCTGTAAGGACTACTTTAGTTGAAAGGAATGTATTATGAGAAAAATTATCTTATCGACAGAAAGTGGAGCGGATCTACCGGAGGACCTGGTGGAAAAATATCAAATTCAAGTGGTACCGATGCATGTCGTCATGGATGGGAAAGATTATTTGGATGGGGAGCTGCCTGTAGAGGATGTCTTCGATTATCATAGTCGCACAAAAAAAATTCCATCTACAACAGCAACGAATGTACATGAGTATCAAGAGTTGTTTACAAAAATTAGAACAAACTTTCCTGAGAGTATCATTATTCATATTGGATATACGTCAAAAGCATCAGCGTCCTTTCAAAGTGCACTAATTGCAGCAGAGGATTTTGAAAACCTTTACCTGGTCGATACGTTAAATGTCACAGGTGGTCTAGGCGCAGTTGTGTTGTATGCGGCCGCCTTACTGGAGGAAGAACCTAACATAGATCATGTTAGCCTCATAGAAAAAATAGAAACCGTGGTTCCAAAAACAAAGCTGGCTTTCATCCCAGGTAGTTTAGACTTTCTAAGATCAGGTGGACGGGTAAGTAACATGGCTTACATTGGAGGGTCTTTGCTAAAAATTAAGCCATGCATTGAATTAAAAGAAGGAAAGCTTGTTTCAACTAGAAAATACCGTGGGAATATGAGTAAAGTGGCGGAAAAGCTCATAGAAGATTATTTGAACCAATACGATATTGATCGACAGCAGCTATACCTGATTTACTCTATCGGACTCGATGAAAGTATTAAGAGTCGAATAGATAAAATAGCCAAGGAAGCAGGCTTTAAAAATATAACATGGATGCAGGCCGGCGCCATGATTTCTACCCATGCTGGACCTGGAGGATTTGGAATTGCAGGGATTGAAAATTAGAAAGCATAGAATAGATTTTTTCGAATTCCTTTAGTATTTCACGATTTACACTTAGCTATATTTGGTTTTTACCATTATCATGAACGAATCCTTTTTAAAGGGGTTCGTTTTTTTTTAGCTTTGTTAAAGTTATTGGTTGGTCTTGACTAACATTACTTTTTTATAGGGACTGTAAATATAAACAAAGTAACTTTTTAATGGCTATTAAGAACGTAAATAGATGATGAAATTGAGTTGGGTTGTTGCACCATAAACCAACCCTCCTTTAACATGGCTTTTTTTTATTAATATCTCATAGTCCTTAAGATAATATAGAATGAAATATTTATGAAAAATTATTTAAGTGAAACCTTTAGCTTAAAATATTACTCTAAATATACAGAGGGAGGAAGAAAAGATGGACCAACTTATAAAGGAAGCAATAAATGGTGATTCTGAAGCCTTTGCACAATTGTTAAAACTAGAAAGACCTCGTCTACTAGCGAAGGCGTATACATATACAGGAAATAGAGAAGATGCGGAGGATTTGGTACAAGAAACGTTTATTAAAGCATTTCATTCGCTTCACCAGCTTAATCAACCGAATTACTTCTCCACATGGCTCTTTAAAATTCTTATTCATGAGAGTTATGCCTATTTAAGTAAGCGTAAGCGAACTTTAGCAATTGAAGTGAAGAAGATGGAACAAGAAAAGGTTACAAATTCAGAGTACTCTTCCTTTGAAGCTTTGTATGAAGCATTAGCTACTTTGAAATATGAGTACCGAACGGCTATTGTTTTATATTATTTCTATCATTTTTCCATCGCAGAGATTAGTAGTATGCTCGTTAAACCGGTTAATACTATAAAGATTCATTTATATCGTGGGAGGCATTTATTAAAACAAAATCTACAACAGTCAAGCCATCTGCCATACAAAAAAGAGGGGTTGGAAAAATTGTTAAAAGAAGAGCTATCAAAATTAGCGATTACCTTTGTAGATATTCCGCAACATTTAGATTTACAAATAGAAGATTATCAAGAGGATAGAGCTTATTACTTATGGACTGGGGAGGAGATGGAAGAAGGCGTGGGTGTAACGTTGGATGTAAACGGCAAATTATTAGCCTTGGCGATTAATCCAACAAAGAGAGCTGCTAGAGTGACTATACAGGAACAACAGCTAATGGCAGAACAATTTTTAATAGCACAGTATAAAGAAGCGTTAAATTATTTATCGCTTTTGGAAGTAACAGAAAAGGAAGACCGAACAGCATTTGTATTCGCACAATATGTTCATGGTTATCCTTTGCAAAAGCACCAAACCTTCATTGAGGTAAGCCATAACGGAGAAATTATCACATTCTATTATAAGGGATATACAACGACACCCCCTGACTACCCATCTAATATAATCAAAAAGAGTAATATTATAAATCGGTATGTTAAATTAGGAGATTGGCAATTAAAGCTTTGTTATCTTTCTGAGGACATGTATGACATTGAGAAAGCAGGTATATACCAAATATATGAAAATAATTCTTTGCTACATACATTCAATGCCAGTACTGGTGACGTGGATTTTCCAGAAGAGAAGGATCAAGACGACAACCAAATAGTTCCTTTCCCAAATATGCAACCAGGTAAAAAACAAACTACCATAAGAAGAATTATTGGTATTCCTGATACAATGAACCTTCAACGGAAATTGGAAAAAGGTAATGATATATGGGAAGTCTGGCAAGATGAAGCTAGTGAGAAATTTCAAGATACATCCTTAGATTCGTATTTACATAATATGACAGAAAATACTGTGAAGTTCAAATATGATAAAGAAACAAAGGAGCTTAAGGAATTTGTTTGGTTTAAGGAGCGTACAGGTGCCTTACAACTTGACTATGAACAATGTAAGCAAATTGCTTGTCAATTTATCGTTACTTATTTTGAATCATTTATTCCTTACTTATCTTACAAACTGAAAGAACCTTCGTTTAATGAAGCAAACCGAGCAATCTTCGAATTCCCTATTCATAATGGAAACGGAATGAGAATCGAAGCAGAGCAGATTTCCATAATAGTAAATAGAACAACGGGATTAATAGAAGCATGTACAACCCCTCTGGTAACAATAGAAGAGTTAAAAGACTTTATTAAAAAGCCTGTTATAACAACTAACTTGCTACATAAATCTTTTGACCAGATAGATGCTTGTCTTAAATGGACAGTCCATTATGATTCGGACCAGCCATATGAGACCCTTCAATATAAACTACGTAGTAAAGAAAAGAAGCAAGTAATTGCGGGTATTGAGGCGACTACAGGAAGACTAATTTGCTATAAAAGGTAGCTGTAAATACATTATAAAAATGAAAAGGGCTTAGAAGTAGAATTATACTTCTAGCCCTTTGCTGCTTTTCTAATATTTTTTAGTCAAAATTGTAGGCAGTCAGCTCAGAAAGCAGTTGTTTAGGATTAGAATATTACTCTAAATAAGCAACAATAGGATATCTTTATTTTCTCACTTCAATTCCGCCAATTTTCGTGGAGCTTTACAATATCAGGTGCATAGAACTTAAGGTTTAATAATTGTATATTTAGATTTGTCAGTAAAAAGCTTTATTTCGCAATTTTTGTAATATATAATTATCTTATAAGGGGGAGTTAATAAATGATTTCTAAGAAAAAACTATCGTTTTTTTCAAGTTTGTTATTTGCTGGGGTTCTTTTAGCAGGGTGTGGGGATGACACAGAAAATGGTGGTAGTGCAGGGGAAAGTTCATCAGAGGATGGATTGTCTACTAACATCGTAACAATCGCAACTGGCGGAGCATCAGGTCCGTATAATATTATTGGTACAACATTGGCTGACATCTATACACAGGAGTATGATGTCAATTCTCGTACTCAAACGACAGGGTCTTCTGTAGAAAACTTAAATTTAATGGCACAAGGGAAAATAGAAATGGCCTATGTTATGAGTGATGCTTTATCACAGGCAATCAATGGTGAAGTTAGCTTTAAAGAGCCAATTGAAGGCGTTTCCACAATGGCTACACTGTATCCCAACGTCGTACAAATTATAGCTAAAGCAGATGCTGGGATTGAAACAATTGAAGACTTAAAAGGGAAGCGTGTAGCAGTAGGGGATCAAAACTCTGGTGTAGAGGTAAATGCACGTACTCTCTTAAATGGTCATGGCATTACGTATGATGATATTAAAGTAGATTACCTAGGCTATGCCGAAGCGGCAGATGGTTTAAATGCAGGTACAATTGACGCTGCGTTTTTAACAAGTGGTATTCCAAACGCATCTGTTATGGAATTAGCTGAAACTACTGATATTGTTTTAGTGACAGTTAGTCCAGAAAAAGTAGAAGAAATTGCAAAAGAACATCCATATTTCATCTCTTATGAAATCGCTGCCAATGTATATAGCAATACAGAGCCTGTATTTACAGCTGCCGTACCGAATGCATTAGTTGTAAAAAGTGATTTAAGTGAAGATGATGTATATAAATTAACAAAAACTTTTTTCGAAAGTTTACCTAAGCTAGTAAACTCTCACCAAGCTGCTGGAGATATATCACTTGAAGGTGCACAAGAAGGTATAATCGGTGATCTTCACCCAGGAGCAAAACGTTATTACGATGAGCAATAAAAAATTGTTCGGGAGTATAGGGATTTTACTTATACTCCTGGCAATTTTTTTCATTCGTTTTCCTGTTTTAGTGTTTGAATTTTCCGACCGAATTGTATATGCCAAGACTACACAATTCGATTTAGGGTGGATTCATTCCGTAGAAAAAGAAGAATGGATAGAGCACTACGAAATAGATCAAGAACAATTACTATTAGAGAGCACGAAGTTTAAAACCTTTGGTGCAGGAGTTCCCTCTATTGCTGAAGACGTAGAGTTAGTGGACGGCTATGTAAAGATGAAAATCAATCAACCTTACAAAGAGTTAAATCTCACTATTTCAGAACATGTGGATAGTACGATTTATCTTGATGATAAGGAAATTAAAATCTATGACTATGGTGAGACGTATGACACAGTCTTAATTTCAGTTAAGAAAATCTTCATATGGCAGTACTTAGGAGGGGAATTTTTATGAGTGTAACTAGCACAAAGCAACCTATCGTAGAAGAAATATCAAATGAAGAAATACAGAAGGTGCTTGAAAAATATGATAGTGATGCGAAAGTCAGGAAATTTAATAACAAGAGCATCGTATTTTTAATCAGCTTTATGGGTGTTATGTTTTCTTTACTACATATATATGCGACTTTTAATCCAATACCAACATTAATTATGCGAAGTATCCATTTAATGTTTGCATTAGGATTAGTATTTTTAATTTATCCGACATTCAAGAATCAAGATCGCACTAAAATTCCTATTTATGATTGGGTTTTCTTTGCACTGAGCCTATCGTCATTTATTTATCTGTTCGTAGAGTACGACAATATTATGACAACACGCGGCGGAATACCAAATACAATGGATATTGCGATGTCAATTTTAACCGTCTTACTAGTACTAGAAGGTGCTAGACGAGTGACAGGTTTAATATTACCGATATTAGCACTCATATTTTTAGCCTATCCCTTCTTTAGCCATGCAGAGTTTTTGCCGCGTATTATGATGACACGTGAGTTTGACTTTGGGGATATTTTTGGTCAGATTTATACAAAAACAGAGGGGCTATTTTCTACCGCAATTGGTGCATCTGTACAATATATCTTCTTGTTTATTTTATTTGGCGCGTTCCTCGGAAAGTCAGGGATGGGACAGTTTTTCAATGATTTGTCGCTAGCACTTGCGGGTCATCGACAAGGTGGTCCAGCAAAAGTGGCAGTTATTTCAAGTGCATTCATGGGAAGTATTAACGGTTCTGCCGTAGCAAATGTAGTAGGAACTGGTGCATTTACAATTCCCCTGATGAAAAAGATCGGTTACGAGAAAAACTTTGCGGGTGCAGTTGAGGCTAGCTCGTCCATCGGTGGACAGATTTTACCTCCAGTAATGGGCGCGAGTGCGTTTATCATGGCTGAAACAACAGGTATATCGTACGGTACAATCGCATTAGCTGCAGCTATTCCTGCACTATTATTCTTTTTAGGCTCTTTAGCACAGGTTCACTTTCGAGCTGGGCGTTCAAACTTAAAGGGTATTCCAAAGCCGGACCTTCCACGTATGAAAGAGGTATTAAAAGAAGGCGGTCATTTAATGATTCCGCTCGTAGCCTTAGTGTGGATGCTTGGTTCAGGCGTTCCTGTAGCAAATACAGCATTTTACACAATTTTAATAACGATTGCGGTATCTTGGTTAAGAAAAAGTACGCGTATGGGCATAAAGGATATTATTACTGCTCTTGAAGAAGGTACACGACAGGCGCTTTCCACAATTGTAGCATGTGGTGTTGTAGGGATTATCATAGCTGTAGTGAACTTAACAAGCTTTGGATCAACTTTAACAGCGGCGATTACTCAATTAGGTGCAGGTTCCTTATTCATAACGTTAT
This sequence comes from Psychrobacillus sp. MER TA 171, assembly GCF_023713305.1. Lineage (NCBI taxonomy): Bacteria > Bacillati > Bacillota > Bacilli > Caryophanales > Bacillaceae > Psychrobacillus > Psychrobacillus sp. MER TA 171. Next base: position 7,951 of record NZ_JAMAWN010000020.1, read on the forward strand.
TCTTAACAATGATTGCATCAATTATTTTAGGGATGGGATTACCATCTATTCCAGCATATATTATTACGGCAACAATGGCTGCGCCAGCTTTGGCTGAATTTGGCTTGCCAATATTAGTAGCGCATTTATTTGTTTTCTACTATGGTATTTTCGCAAACATTACACCACCTGTTGCATTAGCTTCATTTGCAGCTGCTGGATTGTCTGGCGGGAACGCAATGCGCACGAGCTTTATTTCTGTACGGCTAGCGATTGCAGGCTTTATCGTACCGTTCCTCTTTGCTTATCAGCCAGCACTATTAATGGTTGATACATCAAATCTTGCAGCAAATGCAGTAGACTTCCCGATGGCCTCTATCGGCACAATTATGCTAGTATCCTTTACAGCTATTGTTGGCATATTAGGTCTAAGTGCTGCTATGGAAGGATATTTTACTACGAATTTAAATGTTATAGAACGTCTCATTTTAGGTGCAGCCTCATTAGGCATGATTATTCCAGAGACATATTCAACGGTAATTGGGACAATTATTGTAGCGGGAATATTCATTATAAATTACTTTAGAAATAAGAAAGAGGCTAACACGGTCATAGTAAATTAAAGATAGGCTAGGTTAAAGGTAAAAGTTGATTTTAAATAAACATCAAAATGAGCTAGGATATTTTCTCCTGGCTCATTTTACTTTGATATTGTATAAAAAGAAATGATGAAATTGATTCATGGATTGGCTTACAATTAATCCCGATTATTTAATTGACTAATATAAGAGCCAGATACGGTTTTTAATGTTATCCTTAATAAGTAAATTTTAACGTGAATAGGAGAACTACATGATTGAAGTAAAAAAGTCTGAAGTAAGTGATGGCGAATTTAACAGAGGATTATTTGCAACTAGAGATATTAAAAAAGGTGAGCTTTTACATGAAGCCCCGGTCATTTCTTATCCAAACGAGCAACATAAGTATATAGAAAAAACTACACTAGGTGATTATGCCTTTGAATACGGTATTGGAAGATCTGCTATCCTGCTTGGCTATGGAATGCTTTTTAATCATTCATACGAGCCAAATGCTACCTACGAGATTAATTTTAAAAACGAGACATTCGATTTTTATGCGTATACAGACATAAAAGCTGGAGAAGAGATTTTCATTAATTATAATGGTGACGAGGATGACCAAGAAGAGCTTTGGTTTAATAAAGAATAATTACAAGAATATATTATTTAAACGGCTCACTTAGCTTTTGCTAGGTGGGTTTTTTCATTTTTAGGATAAATGCAGTTTAATGGTAAAATAAGGATTAATAGGATAAGAGGAGGGATAGGCAGTGGGAGAACAATTTTTTTCAAGAGTAGAAAGCTATATACCGAATTTGGAGAAATACTTAAACAAAGGGGCAACCGAAGAAGAGATTCATCGGTTGGAGCTAGAAACAGGTTACATATTTCCAGAAGCTTTTAAGTCGATCTATTCCGTTCATAACGGAGAAAAAAAGCTTGGATTCATGTTTGGCTTAACCTGGCATTCCATCGGAGAGATGTTATCGGAATGGAAAGGGTACAAAACCTATTACGAGGAGTCCGTTATAGATGTCATTTCCTTTGAAAAAGGTGCAATCCAAGAAGCAGCCTTTCATCCTGGATGGATACCTATTGCCTACGATTACGGGGGAAATTATCTGGCTATGGACTTTGCACCAGGGGTGAATGGAACAGTCGGGCAGATTATCAATTTTGGTCGAGATGAGAGGCAAATGTATGTGATTAGTGACAGCTTTGAGGAATTACTAGAGCTCCTCATTCAACAATTTGAGGTTGGGAACTGTTCTTTAATAGAGGAAGAAGACGGTCCCTATGTCATATGGGGAGATTATGGTCACTTTTTTGATGATTTAAAGAAACGGCCATATAAAGGATCTATGGGAGGGGAAGAGGATACTCTTGAACTAGACGAAAGCTGGACAACTTTTCTTACTGCAAAGCTTGGCATCCCATCTATCAAAGAACGCGATTTAGGTAATATCACTACACTAAGGTTATTTCCTTCGAATATCACTGATCTCAGACCGCTTGCATATTTTCCAAACGTTAGAGAGTTGATTGCCAGTACTCTAGAGATTATAGACTTTACACCGATTGCTCAATTACAAAATTTAAAAAGTCTCTATCTAGCGAAAACTCCTCTAAGTGATTTAGGGTTCCTGAGAAAGCTTCAGGAGCTAAAGCAACTATCTATTGGTAATACAAAGGTTACGGATATTTCTGTTTTAGCAGAGTTACCTTTACTACAAGAGCTTTCTTTAGAAAATTTGACGATAGACGATTTGTCTCCATTGACCTTTTGTAAAAAGCTAAGTCACCTCAATCTGTCTGGGATAAAAACGAAAAGCATAGAGGAGATAAATGGGGTTAGGAATTTACGATCTCTTGATATAACTAAAGTAGAATTGAACAATTTAGACTTTCTAAAGGGGATGACAAAGATTGAGGATTTAAGGATTGAAGTAATGGACGATTACTCTGCCTTAAAGGGACTTCCGAATCTGCAATCCCTAACCTGTTCGTATGATGCTTTCCTAGCAACAAAGGATTTATTCGAGAAAAGAATTAATTATACAATCATGGGAGAGATGAACGAGGAACAAGAGGATATTTACTCTCATTATGCTCTTGGAAGGTAAGCTTATGATTAGTCAGAAGGTCGCTACTCTAGGAGGTAGCTGCCTTCTTATTTTTATCCATTTAAAATTAGGCATTTGGGGTTAACCTTAAGAATAAATTGTAAGTAACTAGATGAAAACTGAGAATGAAATATAGGTTATAATTACTAGGAAATCATAAAAAAAGTAAATGAAGGTGACAGATGAATATTCAATTAAACTCAATAATAAATGCTGATGAATGCTATAGGCAAGCCAATCAGAAAGCCGCCCAATATTTTGATGAGCTTCACATACAGGTTAAGGAAAAAACCTATCTCCCCCTTTTAACGGAAGATATAAGGATTTGGAAATCTAATCATGTTAATAATCCTATCCTTTCCCTTTTTACAAAAACAAAAGGAAATGCTGATACGAAGGATTTTAACCATTACATACAGTATTTAAATTACAGAGGTAAGCTAGACAGTTACTTAAATCGAAGCATTTCATACATTTTTCTCCGTGATTTAGGAAAATCCCTTGATTCTCATGAAACTCAAGACAGGATTTCGGATGTAGTAAGTAGCTTAAAGGATAAGCTGACGAATTCAAGCGGGGAAGACAAGGAAGCACAAGCGTTTAATGTCGTCGAATTATACCGTATGGCTAAAAAGGAAAATGTAGAGTTAACGTATATTTGGTTAATAAACAAGCTAAAGCAAGTATCCAAACATATCCCCAAAGGAATGGATGCAGAACACGCACAGCGAAAACTTGTTAAAATTATAGCAGGGGTTATCATGCAAGAAATTGAAGAGATGGACAGCGATGTATCTCCTGAAGAGCGTTCTAAGAGGCTCGATAAGGCAATAAGACTGGGTTATTCCTATGGATTGACCTATCCATTTATTGATGATTTGCTAGATGCCAAAATACTTTCGAACGAAGAGGAAAAACAATATGCCAATTTAATAAGAACAACACTCACTACGGGTATTGTGCCTGTACTTGGAGAGTGGCTTGGCGAAAATGCAGAGTTGATAACTTATATACACCAAGAGCTTGGAGAGGCTTTTCAGTATATTGAGCAAAATCAGCGACCTGAGACAAGGAAAAAATTCTTTGAGCAAGCGTATGTGTTTTTTCATTCGCAGGAAGTGGATCGTGATAAGAGTTTAATGGATTCGAGCTATACTAATCAGGAGCTTTACATACCAGTTATATTAAAAGCCTCCTCATCAAGGCTAATTGTTCGTTCAGTCCTTAGTACTTCAGACAATCAAGAGATGGATAACCGTACATTTTTTTATGGTATTTATAATCAGCTCTCAGATGATTTCGCTGATATGTTCGAAGATATGAAGGACGGAGCAGTGACTCCTTATACGTATTATTTAAAGTATCATAAAGAACGTCCAGACCTGATTAACCCTTTTGAATTGTATTGGGCTGTTATTAGTAATTTAATTCATAATGTCTATCATTCCGACGAACAAACACGAGAAGTAATATTAGATCGAGCTATTAATGGACTTAAACGGTTAAAGAAGCGGGTAGGCAAAAGTAAATACAAAGAAATTATGGATCTCTTTCGTTTCGGGACACCAGGTTTTAATAAGCTCCTACAAAAGATGGTTCGAAAAGCAGATGATGTCGACTTCTTTGATAAATTACTAAGAGATCATATGATTACAGTATTAAAGAGTGAAAGTAAAGAAAGAGAGGATTTCTCTAATACGATAAAAATTGTTCGTAATGAAATTAACGAGACATTGTCTATTACTTCTTCTAACAATACCGATTTCGAAGACTCTATAACTGAAGCGACCAATTACAGCTTAGAAGGAGATGGTAAAAGGCTAAGACCGATCGTAGCATGGTTTATGGGAGTGAAGATTTACAAGTTAGATGAAGCATCTATTGCTCCACTACTAAAATCATTGGAATATCTTCATACTGCTTCTCTTATATTTGACGATTTACCAGCTCAGGATAATGCTCCAATAAGACGCGGACGCTCTACTCTTCATGAAGTTTATAACGTAGCTGTTGCGGAGTTGACAGGTCTTTTCCTCACTCAAAAAGCTATTGAGGAGCAAACTAACTTAAAACAATTTGATGCAAATACTGTGCTACAGATGATTCAATATTCTTCCCACACAATAGCTGAAATGTGTAAAGGTCAGGCGATGGACTTGGACTCTAAAAATAGAACACTTACGAGGGAGCAGTTAAATACCTTAAGCTTTTATAAGACAGGAATAGGATTTGAAGCCGCCTTGGTAATGCCTGCAATTTTGGCCAAAGCAAATGAAGAAGAGATTGCTGCTCTAAAGAAATTTGCTCGTTATGCTGGCATCGCCTTTCAGATTAAGGATGACCTGCTCGATGTGGAAGGGGATGCAGAGATACTCGGTAAAGGGCTAGGTAGAGATGCAGAAAACAATAGCACGACGTTCGTTTCTATTATGGGTCAGGAGGGTGCCACTATAGAAATGTGGGATAACTACTGTCTAGCTATGGATGCTCTTCAAAATGTTTCTATAGATACAACCTTCTTAAAACACTTTTTAAACTATCTTATCAATCGCGAACATTAGAATTGCTGTACAATGTCTAAATATTTATAAAGCAAAATGAAAGGCATCCCTAGAAAATCAAAGGATGCCTTTTAATTTTATTCATGAAAAACATATGCTTTACTAAATGCTAATTTCCTCAGTAACTATGGAAGATTTTCTTAAATATTCATCGAAATAAATGCTCATCTCATGTAGGATTTCTTCCCTAGAAATTCCTTTTGCTGCTTGTGTATTGATGTTAATATGACCAGCACCTAGTTTTATATTAGCCTTGATCGCCGTCCTCTTCATGGCTGGTAGAGATTTTATAAACTCATCACCATCGAATAAAAAGACAGTTATAAATACTTGTCCTTGTATCGTGTATGTACCTAATTCCTGGACACGCTCCCATCCGATAAAATCCTTACTAGCAATTGCCGAGGAATAATCATAAAACCCCTTTTCATTCACAACAAGTATTTTCTTTCCAACAATGAAATCTTTAATTATATACAAAAGACAGAAACCGAAAAATAGTATTCCTAATATACCAATAGCGATAAAAATAATGTTCCTTGAATCTTGGTTCCCAATTCCCGTCAGGAAGACTAGTAAACTAGCTGCAACCATGACTAATGCAAGAAAAACAAACTTTAATTGTTTTCCTTTACTTTGATAAACTACAAGCTCCTTCATCGTGATATCCCCTTTGCGAAAAATATTTATTCCTTAATTTTACATAAATTGTATCACTTTGTCTCTTTGTAACATTAACTATGAGATTAGAAGTATAAATTGATAATCTATCGAATAAAGTCTATATAAGAAGTTTAAAAATAAGGGGCAGTGCATATGAAAATTTTCGTAATTTATCTACTTAGCGCTATTTATTTTTTCCTGACTTTTTCAATGGATCATATGCGATCGATAGGTTTATATTTAATTATTTCAGTTGCCTTGTTTTTCTGGGGGACTTGGGAATGGAAGAGGAGAAATGAAGAGATTAATGAAGTGAATAGAAGAATCACAGAAGAGATTCTAGACGAAATTCCACATACTCAGAAACTAGTGTCACCAAATAATCTCAATGCTTTACTCATAAATGAGGTCACGGAAATTCTCTATATAGCTAGTAGAGACGAGCTAGGAAGTGATTTTGAAATAAAAGATATATCTTTTAATAAAGTATTAGAGGCAGCCTTAATAGAAGACGGAAAAACGATTTCCGTATTCCCTAAAGAGGGGATACTTAGTAGTCCTATTAAGTTAGAGGATAAGGAGGAAAATGAAGAACTAGAAGAAGAGTATGAGGAAGAAGACGAGGAAGAGGAGCTAGAATTCAATCTTTGCTTTAAAATCGTCACGGATGATTTATCGCAGCCGATTCACTACTTTACCTACTTGGAAGATTATAAAGAGGAGTACAAGGAATATGAGGAATACGAAGAGGCTAAGGGAGTTTGTAATGAATGGCATCAAAAGCTAAGCATTATTATTAGACGTTATCAGTATGACCGAGTGATGGTGAATAAATGGAGTTAAGAGGAATTGGTTCAGGTCGGTAGCTGTTATGTATATATGTTTTAGTTAGTCTGTAAAGGGAAGAAAAGAAATAGACTACTATTTTGTTAGGAGGAATACAATTGAGTAAAACAATTTTTATCACTGGAGCCGGAAGTGGCCTTGGAAGAGGTACTGCTATAGGACTAGCTAAAAAAGGGCATCGCTTGATTGCAACCACCGAAACGACTTCCCAAAAAACGGATTTACTTAGAGAAGCTAGAGATCTAGGCTTAGATATGGAAATTTTTAAATTAGATATAACTAATGCGAGAGATCGGGCTCAAATGGAAGACTACGACTTTGATATATTTGTAGCAAATGCCGCTATTAATGAAGGTGGACCACTTGCAGAGGTGCCAATGGATCGTTTTCGTGCATTGTTCGAGGTAAATGTGTTTGCTACCTTAGAAACGGCACAAATTGCAGCACGTAAGCTAGTGAAAAAAGGGAGCGGTAAAATTGTTTTCCTTAGCTCAGTAGCAGGTCTATCGGCTACTCCATATGTAGGACCATATACGGCAACTAAGCATACAGTGGAAGCAATTGCGAAAACAATGCAGCAGGAGCTTAAAGAATTCGGTGTACAGGTAGCCACAATCAATCCTGGCCCGTACGATACAGGCTTTAACGATCGAAGTGCAGAGGAAAAATATAAATGGTTTAACGAAGAACAACATTTCACGAAGAAGGAAGACATGAAAGAGCAGGAAGAATCCTTGAAGGATCAATATGACCCAGGGGACATGATTGATAAAATGATTGAGATCATCCCGGCAGATAACCACAAATACCGTACTACATGGCCAAAAGAAATCGAAGAGAAAATGAAAAAAGATGAACAAGAACGCTGGGAACTAGAAGTCTAGTTCCAAAGGAGAGCATCGCTATTAAGCGATGCTCTTTTTTGATAGCTTAATTAAAATTAATTTCATAAGGGAGTACCGTATTTGAAATGTTACACTTAAATTGATGATTGCTGTAAAGAGAAGTCTATAAGATAAAGGGGTATAAAATGTATAGTCCGAAATGGAGTAAAGTAAAAAAACATTTGAAAAGTTTTACTTGTGATTCATTAAAAGATCTAATTGATTTTCACATTATTAATTATCGCAAAGCACATGACCAGTTGGGAAGAGCTGTTATTACAGTCGACAAAAAGGAAATATTAAGTATGTGCACAATTACTGCTGAAAGAACAATGCATATTAAAGAATGGGATATTAGAGAGAAACAAAATATCCAATATGATATTGATAATCGAAAGTTAAATTGGGAAGTTGGATTGCAGGCTCATAATATAATTAAAAAAGAAGGCATCTTAGCACAATATGATTTTTTTGATGCATTGGAAGAGTACTTTAATACACCAATTGAAGTGTCTTTAAAGTCAGCTGATATGATTATAAAAATTCTTGCGGTGATAGATAGACGAGTAGGAAAAAGAACATTGCAGAAACTCAAGGAACCTATCAAAAATGAGCATGAAAGTATTCAATTCTTTTTCAGATTGAGGTGTGATGTCGAAGGTATAAATTTCGATTAACAGTCTCGGTTTATTTGAAACTAGCAAAGAAATTTTTAGAAATAGAATCAAAGGAAAGTGAGTATAGAGATGTGCTTTTTAATTGATTTTTTTCTAAGTATGGTCAATCAACCTCTAGCTTTAATGAAATATGAAATTTTAAGGAGAAAAAATGAATAAAAGAAAAAGACCATTTGTCATATCAATTGCAGCAGTCTCAGGCGGAGGGAAAACTACGGTAGTTAAACAACTAACAAAAGAATTGCATAATTCTAAGGCACTCTTTTTTGATGATTATAATTTAGAAGGACCACATAATTTTGGAGAATGGATAATAAGAGGGGCTAATTATGATGAGTGGGATATAGCCCCTTTGAAAAAGGACTTAATAAATTTAATTGAAGAACCATTAGATTATATTGTGTTAGATTATCCTTTCGCCAAAATGCATACGGCAGGGAGCGTCTATATTGATATGACTGTATTTATAGATACCTCTTTGGATGTTGCAATGGCACGTAGAGTGTTGAGGGATTTTCAGGGGAAATCTGTAGAGGAAATTATAAAAGATATGGAAAATTACATTGCTGGTGGGAGAGCGGGATATCTAGAAATGCTAAAAACGATAATGCCTAATTCTGATTTAGTAGTGGACGGCACATTAAGTGTTGCAGAAATCGTAGCTACCATAAAACAGCACATCAAAAATTAGGAATCGGTCGGTTGTTGCCAATAATCGGTCGGTTTTTCCGCAAAATCGGTCGGTTCCGGCAAATAATCGGTCGGTTCACACGAATAATCGGTCGGTGCCCATAAAATATCAATCCTCACCAAATAGATAAAAGGAAAATCATCCAGCTAACCCGAATAGTATTATAGTAATAAAAACGGGTGGTGAGCTAGTTGGAAGAGCGATTTATCATGCTTTCGGTAGAGCATTGGAGTGCGATAGCTGCATTTATTCTTTTCATACTTATTCTTTTTTTCACAAGGGATCGATGGCTAAAATCGGAGAAAGGACTTCTTCGTGTGGAACGTCTATTTGGATTGTCGTTATTAGGGATGGATATTGTATATCATATTTGGCTCATTCAAACAGACCGATGGGAGCTAAGGAATTCACTGCCTCTTGAACTATGCAGTATTAGCCTTCTACTGACAATCGTTCTACTATGGACGGGTAACCGTTTCGTTTACCAGTTTGTTTTTTATGCAGGCATAGGTGGTGCAATACAAGCCATGATTACTCCTGTATTGGATATGAATTACCCGCACTTTAGATATTTTCATTTTTTTTATACACATGCGGGGATTATACTGACAGCGCTCTACTTTACTTGGGTGAAAGGATATCGACCGACATTTAAGGGAATTCTTGCAACGATGCTTGCTTTAAATATTTTGCTGCCATTTGTTTTTTGGATTAACTCGCTGGTGGACGGAAACTATATGTTTCTACAAAGGAAGCCAACTGGAGGAAGTTTGTTGGATTTCCTTGGGCCATATCCGTTCTATATTCTATCATTAGAGTTTGTTGCATTTATAATATTCATATTTTTATGGTTTCTTTTTAAGAAAAAGTAAATTAAACTTATATCTTGGAAGTTGGAATTTTTAAAATAGGTAGAACCTTTTACTTGTTTTTCCGTCTAATCACTTACCAGGAAAGGATGATTGAATATGAAACAACTACTATCAAATAAAATGTCTATGCTTCTCCTTACGACTTTAGGAGCACTTTTACTGTTAGGTGCTTGTAGCGACGAGCCGAAGGAAGAAGAGGCAAAGGAAGAGAAAAAAGAAATGCTAGCCTACGTAAGAGACTTCGATCTACCAAATAAAAGTCTAATAATTGATGAAGTAGAGTGGATTGAGGAATCCGATACGGATCGTATCAAGGAACTAGGGCTAGATATGGAAAAGGATTTAGCTACAGGATTTATGATTTATGATGAATCACAAAAGGCAGAAAGCTTAAAGCTAGCTGAAGATGCTGAGTTCTATTTGGTTAATCAAGACGATACAGACAAACCAAAGCAAGTAGAGGAAAAGGAATTCGTTTCTTATTTAGCAGTTGTTAAAGGGCCATATGATATAACTTTAGAAGATGGAGTTGTAGTGAAGGTCTCTGAAAAATATACTCCGTAATAAAGAAAACACTTGGTAGCTTGAAATAGCAACCAAGTGTTTTTTGTTTTGTGGGTAAGGGAAGACGCAAGCCTTTCTTATTAAAGCTAATCCATCCTCTTTATAAATCCCCTCACCTCATCACTCATGGTTTCTGATTGAGTCCAATGTAAATAATGATGACCCTCTAAAGGAACAAGCTTACTTAAAGTGCTGTTTTTTAATTGGGCTTCATAAAAGGTAATATTCGATTTACCGTCCTCATTTGTCTTTTCGGTGTCACTCGTAAATATCATGACAGGCAAATCTGGAGGAAAGGTAAGTTTCTTGGTTAACTCCATATTTTCTTGGATAAGGTTGGTTTCATTAATGACATTTCGGTTATATCCACTCCAGGATGAAATAAGCTTAGTCATTTTTAAGTTCTCTTTAGAATATGTATTTTCCCCTGCTATAGGTAAAAAACTATCAGGGGTAATGTACATAGCCAATCGCGCCAACCCACTAGGAGCAATAATGCTTAAAGCCTTTGGCATGGAGGGAGCGTCTTCTTCAAAGTACTCAAGAGCCTGGGGCAAGGTTGGATCAATACCGATAATTGCTTTTATCTCTTCAGGGTACTTGTTCGCATAAAACATGCTATAAACACCGGAAATAGAATGTGGCATGAGAATATATGGTTCTTGAATATCTAACTGTAATATAGCAGTCCTTATTTCCTCTGTGATGTTTTCCACGCTACGCTTTTTATCAGTTTTCTCACTCCAGCCGTATCCAAATGGTTCTACAACAATAACTCTATTGTCTACTGATAGTTCTTTAACTAGTGGCTCGAAGTCAAGGGCAGGGGCAGCAGTCCCGAGTCCTGTTAATAAAACAATGGTGTTATCTCCTTTTCCTTTTTCATATACATGCATTTCTTTTCCATCTACCTCAACGTGCTGACCGATTGCTTCATATTTGTTTTTTTCATATAAAGACATTAACTGATGACCAACAAACCATAGAACAAATAGAGCAAGCACTCCTAAAACAATACGTTTAGTAATCTTCCATATTTTAAAAATCATTGGTTACACCCTTTAGTTTTATTTTGTATTCAATGAATATTACGAATAATAGGTCTTTAAGTTCCTTAAAGGCTAGAAAATGCGCTGTTATACAACAAAATTCTGAGGAAGGGAAAGTGTAGTACAATTTTTTATTGACAGTTTGAAAACTCCTTGTTATATTGTGTGTAACCGGTTACACATTTAGAGGGGAAGAGGAAAACGGATGGCAAACATTAGAGACGTAGCAAAAGAAGCTGGTGTTTCCGTTGCTTCTGTATCCCGTTATTTAAATAGAAAAGGGTATATCAGTGAAGATACAAAGCTCAAGATTAAAAGAGCAATCGATAAATTAGAATATATACCAAACCAAGTAGCAAGATCTCTAACGACAAAACAAACAAACTTTATAGGGTTAATCGTTCCTGATATTATGAATCCATTCTTTCCAGAGCTTGCTCGAGCAGTGGAGGATATCGCATTATCCTATGGATACACAGTAGTTTTGTGTAATTCAGATGAAAAATCTGAAAAAGAAATACATTATATAGATACTTTAAAGCAAAAATATGTAGCAGGGTTTATCGTAACGACTAACCAGCTACGTGCAAGCCACTATGAAGATTTAAAAGTACCGCTTGTGGCGTTAGATCGCATGATACATGAATCTATTCCGACCGTTTCTTCTAATAATATTGACGGAGCGTGTATGGGTACCGACTACTTGTTAGAAAAAGGCTGTCAAAATATCGTATTTATGCGAGGTCCTAAAGGTCTCGGTCCTGCTGATGATCGACTCACTGGATTTCTCAAGGCTGTCAAAGGAAAAAAAGTACAAACTCATATTATCGAAAGTCCCTTTCACTTTGAAGAATCAGAGAAGATTGCAAGGGATTTCTTAACAAATATCAAAGGTGTAGATGGCATATTTGCAAGCACGGATGTTTCTGCTGCCGGTGCTTTGAAGGCTGCACATTCATTAGGCATTAGCGTTCCTGATCAGCTACAAATTATGGGGTTTGATGGAATTTCACTTGGAGGAATGTTGACTCCAGGACTGACAACGGTAGCCCAAGACATTTACAAAATGGGTGCTTTGGCAACCCGCATACTTATTAAAATTATTGAAGAAATTGAAATAGAAGAAAGAGTAATTCAAGTACCTGTAGAGCTAGTGGAACGAGGAACGACAAGGAGTGGACACCGATGATTACAGTTATAGGCAGCATGAATATGGACATTGTAGTACAAACAGACAACTTTCCTGTCCAAGGAGAAACGGTTTTAGGACAACTCTTTACGACTATTCCCGGAGGCAAAGGAGCAAACCAGGCTGTTGCTGCAGCACGCTTAGGAAGCAATGTACATATGCTTGCTAGCGTTGGAACAGATAGCTTTGGAAGAGAATTATTAGAGGACCTGAAAGCAAATGGAGTAAATACCGATTCGGTTATGCAAACAGAGGAGGCTGCAACTGGAATCGCTAATATTTTATTATCCGAGGGCGATAACAGAATTATCGTCGTCCCTGGAGCAAACTATTTGTTAACTGAGGCAAACATCAAAAGGATGAAAGAAACTATTCAGCAAAGCAAGTTTGTGATCATGCAGCTAGAAATTCCAATTCCTGTAGTGAAATATACGCTAGAGCTTTGCCGAGAGTTAAACGTCCCTGTTTTGCTTAATCCTGCGCCAGCTAGTGGATTTCAGCTAGAGTTTATGGACTATGTTGCTTATCTAACACCAAATGAAACAGAGTGCGAGTTAATATTTGGTGAAGATATGGAAGGAACATTGGAAAAGTATCCAAACAAGCTAATTGTTACATTAGGCAGTGAAGGTGCTAGATATTTTGATGGGACGAAACATATACTCGTACCCGGATTTAAAACAACTGCAGTAGATACGACGGGTGCAGGTGATACATTTAACGGAGCACTCGCTCACGCACTTGGACAAAGTTTAAGTTTAGAAGAAGCGGTTCGTTACGCAAATGCATCTGCCTCTTTGTCTGTAGAAAAATTTGGTGCTCAAGGCGGTATGCCAAGCCATACGGAAGTAGTAAAAAGATTAGAGGGTGTTAGCAATTGAAAAAACATGGCATATTAAATCGTGATTTAGCTGGAATTTTTGCAAAGCTAGGGCATACCGATCAAATTACAATAAGCGATTGTGGATTACCAATTCCTGATGGCGTTACGTGCATCGATTTATCTTATATCCTTGGGAAACCATCATTCGATGAAATTTTAGCAATTGTGTTAGACGATTTAGTAGTGGAAAAGGCTTATGTTGCTGCTGAGATGAAGACCGCTAATGCAAAAATGCACTATGTAGTGAATAAATCCATTGAACAAATTTCTGAAGTCTCACATGAAGAATTTAAAGCAATGACTAGACAATCTAAAGTTATTATAAGGACTGGTGAGGCTAGTCCTTATGCAAATATAATCTTACAAGCTGGTGTCATATTTTAAAGGTGGTGGAAGCAATGATTCAGATGACTGGTATTACAAAGGCCTTTAATGGAAATACGGTGTTAAATAATGTGGAATTCGAAATAGCACCAGGAGAAATTCATGCGCTAATGGGAGAGAACGGTGCAGGCAAGTCTACCTTGATGAAGATTCTTACAGGTATCTATACAAAAGATTCTGGTGAAATCACTATTAAAGGAAAACCTGTTGAATTTAAAAACCCAAAGGAAGCAGAGCAGGCTGGGATAGCTGTAATCCACCAAGAGCTTAATATTCTTCCAGATCTATCAGTGGCTGAAAACTTATTTCTTGGGAACGAAAAAACCCTTGGTAGATCGGGTATTTTAAAAACAAAAGAAATGAACAAGGCTGCTAGAGAGGTGCTGCTAAGTCTGGGCTTAGATATAGACGTAAAGACGACTGCAAGAAATCTTTCAGTTGGTAAGCAGCAAATAGTTGAAATTGCAAAGGCAATTTCTTCTAATGCAGAGGTCATCATCATGGACGAGCCGACCGCAGCATTAACCGATAGAGAAATAGAGACACTTTTTGAGACTATTAGAGCATTGCAGGCGAAAGGTGTATCCTTCGTCTATATTTCCCACCGAATGGAAGAAATCTTTGCCATATGTGACCGCATCACTATTCTACGTGACGGAAGCTATGTAGGTGTTAGAAATATAAAAGAAACAAACTTTGATGAAATTGTACAAATGATGGTTGGGAGAGAGCTAGGCGGACGTTTTCCAGATAGAGAATCTAAAATTGGGGATGTAAAGCTAGTAGCAAAAAACTTAACTAGAAAAGGTTACTTCGAGGATATTTCGTTTGAGTTACGAAAAGGAGAAATACTTGGTATCGCTGGCCTAATGGGTGCAGGAAGAACAGAGGTAGTTCAATCCCTATTTGGTTATAAAAAGCTTGATAGTGGAGAGCTAATACTTGATGGTAAACAAGTGAAAATAAATAATCCGCAAGATGCGATAAAGCTCGGTTTCGGCTTCGTAACAGAGGATAGAAAATCTGAAGGATTGATTTTAGATTTCTCGGTAAAAGAAAATTTAGGTATTACAAATTTTGGTAAAATATCTAAAAATGGTGTTGTGAATACGCAAAAAGAAAAAAGCCTCTATGATTCCATGGTAAAAAGACTAGGTGTACGTACTTCTGGTCCAGATCAAACCGTTAAATCATTAAGTGGCGGGAATCAACAGAAGATAGTCATTGCCAAATGGCTAGGTATTGAGCCAGACATCTTAATATTGGATGAACCGACACGCGGTGTAGACGTAGGCGCGAAAAAAGAAATTTACTCCATTGTTAACACACTTGCAGAAAATGGAGTATCTATCATTATGGTATCCTCCGAGCTTCCTGAAATCATTGGAATGGTCGATCGAGTGCTCGTGATGCATGAAGGAAAGTTAACCGGTGAAGTTACCAAAGAAGAAATGACACAAGAAAAAATAATGCATTACGCTACCGGAGGGGACAAAGTTGCTAAAATCTAGTTCACAATCAGTACTACAAAAATTAGGACCGTTGCTAGGACTTATCTTACTAGTGGTCATCATCACTATATTAAGCCCAAATTTTTTAACCGTAAATAACTTAATGAATGTACTTAGACAGGTTTCTATTAATGCGCTTATCGCGTTTGGGATGACCTTCGTTATTTTAACTGGAGGGATTGATCTATCAGTTGGATCAATTTTAGCTCTGACAGGAGCAGTTACAGCAGGATTACTTGCTAGTGGAATGGATCCAATTTTAGCTATGCTAATAGGTCTTATTTTGGGAGCTGTTCTAGGAGCAATTAACGGAATTATTATCTCTAAAGGAAATGTTGCTCCATTTATCGCTACTTTAGCAACAATGACTATATACCGAGGATTGACATTAGTTTACACAGAAGGTAGACCAATATCAGGTTTAGGCGATTCAGTATCTTTTCAAATGATTGGGAAAGGATATTTCTTAGGTATACCTGTACCAGTCGTAACAATGGCTGTTGCATTTGGAGTTCTATACTTTATCCTGAAAAAAACAACATTTGGTCGTCGAGTTTATGCGGTCGGAGGTAACGAGGAGGCTTCTCGTCTTTCTGGTATTAAGGTTGGCCGTATTAAAATATATGTTTACGCATTAACCGGTGCACTAGCAGCACTTGCTTCTCTTATTTTAACATCTCGTTTGAATTCAGCTCAGCCTACTGCAGGTAACATGTTTGAATTAGATGCCATTGCAGCAGTAGTACTTGGTGGCACAAGCTTAACAGGTGGTCGTGGTTGGATTGTTGGTACTTTAATCGGGGCACTTATAATCGGTGTCTTGAATAATGGTCTAAATTTAATTGGGGTATCCTCCTTCTTCCAGCAAGTGGTGAAGGGTGCAGTTATATTATTAGCAGTATTAATCGATCGTAAAAAAACAGCATAAAGGAGAAATAACTTCATGAAAAAACTTTATTTTGCTTTACTGTTAATCGTATCAATGTTTCTAGCAGCATGTTCATTGGATTCACCTGGCTCTGAGAAATCTGATTCTGAAAAAGGATCCACTGGTTCAGAGGGTGATTACAAAATTGGTTTATCTGTTTCAACTTTAAACAATCCATTTTTCGTAACATTAAGTGATGGAGCAGAAGCGAAGGCTAAGGAATTGGGTGCAGCCGTAACGGTAGTAGATGCACAGGATAATGCTTCTAAACAAGCAAGTGATGTAGAGGATTTAATCCAACAAGGAGTAGACTTGATTATTATTAATCCAGTTGACTCTCAAGCGGTAGTTTCATCTGTGGAATCTGCAAATGCAGCTAATATTCCAGTAGTAACAGTTGACCGTAGCTCAGAGGGTGGAGAAATTGTAGCTCATATCGCATCAGATAACGTTGCAGGTGGAGAGCTTGCAGGTGAATACTTACTTGAATTAGTTGGAGAAGGTTCAGCTGTAGTGGAATTAGAAGGTGTTGCAGGATCTTCTGCTGCTCGTGACCGCGGAGAAGGATTTAACAATGTTGCCGATGGTAAATTAGACGTAGTAGCAAAGCAAACTGCTAACTTTAACCGTGCAGAAGGCTTAACGGTAATGGAAAACATTCTTCAAGCTAATCCAGACATCAAAGGTGTATTTGCTCACAATGATGAAATGGCACTAGGAGCTTTAGAAGCAATCGAATCTGCAGGAAAAGACATTATTGTCATCGGTTTTGATGCTACTGATGATGCTGTAAAATCTGTAGAAAATGGTAAGCTTGCTGGTACAATTGCACAAAAGCCAGAACAAATTGGTGAAAAGGCTATGGAAGCAGCTATCAAAGCATTAAAAGGAGAAGAAGTGGAAGCTTCTATCCCGGTTGACTTAGAGTTAATCAAAAAATAATATGTAAAAGACTGCATACCCACTCAAAGAAACTTGAGGCGTGTATGCAGTTTTTTTAAAGGTAGATGTTGATTTAAAAGCCTCCTTCATTAGTTAAAAATGAAGATGTAAATTATAATCAGCAAGGAAATCGCTATGATAGATTTAATCCATAATACTTTTTTACTTATACCAGCTTTCCCTTCAAGATAATTTAAGTAAATTATTGTTAAAGGAAAACCTACCAATGCAAAGGAAGCATTCCCACCGACGGTTTCAACATATTTGAATAATCCTACTAAAATAATGAGAAGTCCTAGTGTACCAATAGCCATATAAAAATATAAAGTGCCTCTATCCTTTTCCTCCATTTATTTTCCCCCAGTTTTATATCTCTATTTACTATTCTAACTTCCGACTACCCAGATACCATCTAAGAAAAATTTAGAAATTATATTTCTAAACATATTGAAATAGAAAAATTAGTCCATTAATATTCCTCCCATACCTAAAATATTTTATTGTTTAACTGAACTATTTCTTGAAGGAAAGTACCCAGTAGTTTAATAAGGAATCACTCATAAGTCTTTTCTCTTTTGATATGTTTAATAAAATTATCACCTGAAACAATAATATCCAAAATTCCTTCTGGATAAAATGGTCTTTCGCTTAACTGAGAAATTGTACGCCAAACAAGCTTGATTCCTGGAACTTCTTTATGCAAAAGACAATTCATTGTATTATTACTTGAACACCAATGGATTAAAGTGCAATCATGCCTTCTCTTCCCATCATACAGAATAATACTTTCACAAATACAAGCAAGCTGGCCAATGTTCAAAGCTAAATCAAATTCTTCAATTAGCTCCCTTTTTATAGCTTCACCTGCTGTTTCGCCGAATTCTATACTTCCACCTGGAAGACGGTAAAAACTTTCCACAAGATCACATTGCACAAGAATTTCGGTCATATCTTCATTAACAATAATCCCTTCAGCCCTTAACAAAGGCAGATTCACATAACCAGCTCCTTCATTGTTGTATATTCACCTTCTACCTCTTTATTCAAAAACCCTTCTTCAACTAAATTGTATCTTTAGTTGAAGTGTAACATTTCAAAACAAACAATTTTATGGAAAATAAACTACCCTTTAACGTATTCTTTTATATATATAGTGCGTTGTGCTGAACAAAATTACCTAGTATCCAAGCCTATTTCCATTTCAAATCTCACATACATAAATATAGTTAATTAGTAAATAAATAATAAGGGGAAAAACTGTTATTTTATATCCATTTCATATACTATTAATAGAGTGAAAAACTATAAAAAGGTAGGAATTAAACATGGGGGATAAATTAAAGCTCGGCCTACGTTCTAAAATTACTGTCGGCTACATTATTATTATTGTATGTTTATTTGCTTCCGTTATCATATTAAACAGTCAAATTCGTTCACTCCAACAAGAGAGAAATGATTTAATAAAATATAATACTGAAGTTGAAACATTGACAAATAATGTAGAAAAATATGTTATGGATATGCAAGCTGGTCAGCGAGGGTTCATCATCACAGGTAATGAAAGTTATTTAGAGCCATACTATAAGGCTGAAGAGCAATGGCAGTTAGAGTTTGACCAGCTCTATAACTTATTAAAGGACAAGCCAAATCAGCAAGAAAAGCTAGCAGAGGTTAAAGGGACCATTGAAGTATGGATGGCAGAAGCAGGCGAACGCGCCATCGTATTTAAAAGAAATAACGATGAAGAATCAATTCAGCAGTTCTATGCAAATGATCGCGGTAGAGAATATATGCAATCTATTCGAAACCAGTTCAATGAGTTTAGAGAGATTGAAAGAGACTCGGCACAAAATGATGCTCAGAAATTAGATGATCGAAATAATATGCTGACTATAGCGTTATTCGGTATTTTATTATTTGTATCAGCTATTGCGATAACGATGGCTAGTCAGATTTCTAAATCAATCGTCAAAACGGTTAAAGATGTTACGGACACTATTAAAAAGATAGCATCCGAGAACGGAGACCGTAAAGAGAGAATAGTTGTTACTACAAATGACGAGATTAGAGACTTAGCAAATGCAACAAATGAGTTATTAGATAATCTAGAAGATAGAGAATGGCTACAAACAAGTCTTGCAGAAACAGTAACGAAATATCAAGGAGTAGGATCCATTGATAAGCTTGCTCGTGTGTTTATGTCCGAGATATCTAAACTGACCAATTCTTCTTATGGAGCGTTTTACGTGAGAGAGTCTAACGAGCAAGAAACACGTTTTGTGAAGAAAGCTGCTTTTGCTGATTCTAATCCAGAAAAAGAGATTGGAAGAGAAAGCTTCCGTTTAGGACAAGGACTAGTTGGACAATGTGCTCTTGAGAGCAAGGCATTTGTTTTCAATGAAATTCCAAACGATTATCGTTTCATTTCTACTGGACTTGGTGAAGTACCACCAAAAAGTATATTTATAGTTCCAATTTTGTTTGAGGGTGAAGTAATAGCAGTGCTAGAACTAGCCACTATGTCTCAGTATGACAAACTTCAGCAACAGCTTGTAACACAGATAGTCGAAACGTTTGGTTTATCTGTTAACAGTGTAATGGGCCGTATGGAAATTGTACGACTTCTAAACGAATCTAGAGCAATGACAGAAGAATTACAAGCACAATCAGAAGAACTACAAACTCAATCTGAGGAGCTTCAAACACAATCGGAAGAGCTTCAAATGCAAACAGAAGAACTAACTCAAATAAATGAACAATTAGAAGAACGAACAAAGGATGCAGAGGCTAAAACAGAGGAACTAGAAAAAATTCGTCAAGAATTAGAAGAAAAAGCAGAACAGTTAACGCTTCATTCCAATTATAAATCAGAGTTTCTAGCAAATATGTCACATGAATTACGAACACCATTGAACAGTATTTTAATACTGTCAGAAATGCTTTCAGAAAACGGAAAAGAGAACTTAACTGAAGACGAGGTAGAGTTTGCGAGAGTTATTCATTCGTCTGGTGAAGATCTTCTATCCTTGATCAATGATATTTTAGATCTTTCCAAAGTAGAAGCAGGGAAGATTGACGTATTATTTGAGGAAGTTAATTTAAGCGAGCTTCCGACTCAAATGGATCATATATTCTCACCGGTTGCACAAAAGAAAAACCTAGAGTTCCATGTTACGAAAGAACAAGATGTACCGGATATTTTCTTCACAGATGAAAAACGATTCCAACAAATTATTAAAAATTTATTATCAAATGCATTTAAGTTTACTGAAAAAGGGTCCGTAGATTTATCAATTAAGCAATTGGAAGCTAAAAAACAAACTAAACAAATGCAAGAAATCAGTAAAGAATGGATTGAGATTTCCATCACTGATACTGGAATAGGTATTCCTAAAGATAAGCATGATCTAATCTTTGAATCATTCCAGCAAGCAGATGGTGCAACAGTTCGCAAATACGGAGGAACTGGTTTGGGATTATCTATTTGCAGAGAGTTTGCTAATCTCCTTGGAGGTTGGATTACTCTTCAAAGCGAGGAAGGGTTAGGTAGTACCTTTACTCTAGTTGTACCAAGTCTTCCTAATGGTCCAATTATGGAGCAGATACACTTAGGTTTAGAAGAAGTAGCTCTTACAGAGCATTCTGTGGAGGAAGTCCAAGAAGTAGTGGAGGAATATCCAACACTGGAAGAGCAGGAACAGAAGATAAAAGCCCAAGAAGAAAAGCTGGATTCTCTACCTGAGGACGCAAATGTATTTTCAAATAAAAACGTATTAATAGTAGACGATGATTACCGAAACATTTATGCACTGAAAACAGCTTTAGAAAGAAAAGGAATTAATATTCTTGTTGCTAAAGACGGCTTAGAATGCTTAGATATTGTTCAAAGTAACTCAGAAATAGATGTGGTACTCATGGATATCATGATGCCTAATATGGATGGATATGAGACAATGTCTAGAATTAGAAATGAACTATCTCTAACGGAACTACCGATTATCGCATTGACTGCAAAAGCGATGAAAAATGATAGAGATAAATGTCTAGAAGCAGGAGCTTCTGATTACATTAGTAAACCATTAAATCTAGATCAATTATTCTCAGTTCTTCGAGTTTGGTTAGCATCTTAAGGGAGTAATGATATGGACAATTACTATGAAAATGGAGAGCTCGAGGGAGTTAATATTCAGTATGAGGAAATGGAAGTAGATTTCCTTCTAGAAGCTATATATCGGTTATCAGGATTTGATTTTAGACAGTACAATAAATCTTCTATTTCACGTCGAATACACAATCGAATGAAAATAAATGGCATTTCTACAATAACGGGCTTGCTAGAAAAAGTTATCCATGAAGAGGGTTACTTAGAGCAGTTGTTGAATGACTTTTCGATTAATGTAACAGAAATGTTCCGTAATCCAAGCTTTTTTAAGGCGTTTAGAGAAGAAGTAGTTCCAATTCTAAGAGAATACCCTGAAATCCGCATATGGCATGCAGGTTGTGCAACTGGGGAAGAGGTATACTCGATGGCTATCTTATTAGAAGAAGAAGGGCTGAAGGATAAAGCAGTTATTTATGCCACTGATATGAACGAGCAAGTGTTAGAAAAGGCTAGCAAGGGGATTTTCCCAATTCAAAAGATGCAAGCATATACGAAAAACTATATGCTTGCCGGTGGGAGCAAAGCCTTTTCTGAATACTATAAGGCCGACTATCAACATGCTTACTTTCATCCATCAATTTTAGAAAATATTATCTTTGCCCAGCATAATCTAGTAACTGATCAGTCATTCAATGAATTTCATGTAATCATTTGCCGGAATGTACTCATTTACTTTAACTCTGAGTTACAGGAGCAAGTCCAGGAATTGTTTTATCAAAGCTTAAGTCCCGAAGGAGTTTTAGGCTTAGGTGATAAAGAAACCTTGAAGTTTTCGCGTGTAATGGAAAACTATCAAGAATTAGTTGGTAGCGAAAGAATCTATCAACGATTTAAATAAAAAGAGGAAAAAGTGAAATCAAGATATTTGATTTCACTTTTTTTGAAGTTAAAAGATTTTATTGCATAGCTAATTTTTGTTGGTATTAAAAAAAGTAACATTAAAAAAGCTTCGAAGATTTGTTTTTTTAAATCTTCGAAGCTTCTTATTTTATTTACACTGAATCATTAAGACACACATGTCATCCGGTTGATCCTGTTGTTTTTCCTTCGGTAATAGATTATCAATTAAAGCATGAGAATGATCCCATTTTTTAGATGTTAATATTTCAATTTGCTTTTCAGACTCTATCTCATCTGGTCCCATTCCTTCTAGAACTCCATCTGTGTATAAAACAATTTGAATATCCTTTTCATAGGTAATGACTTCTTTCTTCACTTCAATTTCATCAAAGAAACCAACTGCACAGCAGCTTTTACTTATAGGCACAACCTTTTCATAATCAATTAAAGCAAATCCAGGTGGATGCCCGGCATTGACGTATTCTATCGTTTTTTGATCTGTATCTACAACCATATAAACAGCTGTAAAATAATATGGTATACCCACCTTTTCATTATGTATCAAAACCATATAGCGATTTAGCTCTTTAATTACAAGCTCTGGCTCTACTAATTGTTTAATGGCCTCTCTTAAAACAGAGGATATGAACATACATACTAGGGAAGCAGATATACCGTGCCCCATCATATCTAGTAATATAACAGCATATCGATTGTCACTTATTTTATGCCAATAATACATATCTCCGGCTAAATTAAAGGAAGGGAGGTAGGACACTTCGATTTGAATATCCTCTCTTTTTAGAGGAGGGCTTAAAAGGCTTCTTTGCACATGAGTGGCCAAATCCAATTCATACTGGATTTTGTTTTCATGCTGCTTATGCCAATCTAACTCTGCTTTTAAACGAAGGGCTACTCTAATTCTAGCTAATAGCTCTACTTTGTTGATCGGCTTCGTTATATAATCACTGCCACCGACATCCAATGCCTCTGCTAATTTCTTCTTATCCTCTAAGGCTGTTACAAAAATTATTTGGATATCCTTATATCTTTCTTGCTGTTTAATTCGTCTACAAGCTTCAAGTCCATCTATTTCAGGCATCATAATATCTAGTAAAATTAAATCTACCGAATTACAGGTTGGATTCTGCTCATTGATCTGTAAATAGTCAAATAGCTCCTGAGCTGATTTAAGAGATACTGTATCCTTATAACCAGCACTATCTAACATTTTTTCTATTACAAATAGATTGACCGTGTTGTCATCTACCAGTAAAATCGTCATCGCTTTTTTCCCCCTGTAGCTAATAAAGCCAATCTAAGTTTATATACGAAATTTTCTTCCCTTTTTATTATACAAAAGATTATACACATGGGGTATTTAAATGACTTTAAATGACAAATATTAACACGGAGTATACATTCTCTTGGCCAGAAAGGAGAAACAAACTTATGCCAAATACGTTTCAATTTCCTTGGTTGTCTGAGTCATGGAACGGATACTAAATGGGATGATTGTTATCTTGAACATTACTACAAGGTCTATGCTGGTTCTCCCAACGTTGATTAAATGTTCGCGTTGTTGGATTTGATTTTTAATATATTCATTAACAGGAGCAATGAGTTGATCGGAGAGGAGAGCGGCGACTCCAATTGGAATCAACATACTCAAGCTATTTACTAGTTGATATAAAAAAGCTAGAATTAATAAATATTTAGAAAGTGTGGGGGAAATGAAAAGTGGAGGTGCAAAATGGATTTATCATTTAAAACAGACGAGGGTAGGTTTAATTATCGTGTTGCAGGATTAATTATAAACGATGGGAAAATACTAATCATGAAGGACGATAATGCTTCTTACTATTATGTTCCCGGAGGAAGAGTTGGCCTACATGAAAAGAGTGAGGATGCAATCCGTCGAGAAATTAGAGAAGAGCTGTCGACTGAAGTTGCCATTGACCGGCTTTTGTGGGTCAATGAAAATTTTTTCGAAGAGGAAGTTTCCAAAGAAAAATTTCATGAGATATGCTTCTTTTATCTCCTATCTTTGAAAAACAATGATCTGTTATGCAAAGGAATTCAATTCACCGAGAATGAAAATGGGAAAGTTCATACATATTATTGGAAAACCTTTGATGAGATTCAAGCGTTAAATTTATTTCCATTATTTTTGAAGAAACAAATTTACGGACTGCCAAAACAGATCACTCATTTAATCGAGATAAAATAGTACATATAAATCTCGCTTTTTAGTATGACTTTTCTCAAAAAAGTTCATGCTAGTAACGAGGAGGTGTGATACTAATGGCTAAAGATGTACTTTGTGAAGTGAACAACTGTAAATTTTGGAGACAAGGGAACAAATGTAATGCAAAAGCTATTTATGTAGTTAGTCGTAAAGGGAACCAAGCTTCCAACAGTGATGAAACAGATTGTAAAACGTTTGAACCGAAGTAACTTATCTAATGTCTATTAATACTCACCTAATCACACGTTCATAAACGTGAAAAAAAAGTACAGCTAGTGTAAGCATCACTAGCTGTACTTTCACAATGAGTATTAATAAGTTGTAATTTTAGTATAGGTTTGGAAAGCATAAATCCAACGCTGCCACCAAGTGAAATTGCTTTGATATTCATCTACCTCTACAGTATACATAGCATCCTCATTGTTCCATAATCTATGAAAATATTGCTCCATCTCTAAGGCTAATTCACTCTCATTGGGGGCAATGATTCTTACGTTACTTTCTAGGTTATAATTTTCTAAAGCACGTTCTGTATAATTTGCTGCACCGCTTGAAATCACTGTATGCTCTGGTGTTTGAATCCATATAGTCTTTGTGTGATACTGACCGATTACGGTATTATACCATCGTATATTAATCTTCTCATTCGTATCCTCCACTAGTTCTTGTACGACTGGGCGATTTGGTAGTCCAGACTTTTCTCGACCAAAGGAGTTTTCGTTCGGATCTAATATAAGATTTACTTCTACCCCTCGATTTGCAGCCTCCACTAATGTATTGACTATACTCCGTTCGGCTACAAAGAACATGCCTAGCCAAATGGTATCTCCTTTTTTAGTATCATTTATATCGTTTAGCAATGCATCCAATATTTTTTTCTCTGTTAAGTATTGGGCTTGATACTCACCTTCTGCGTTCTCCGTCTTTATTCTAGGAAGCTTAGGACCTCCAGAAAAAAGAGAAACTGCCTCTTCTGCTTCTAAAATATCATTAATGATTGGTCCATCTAACTTCAAAGCAATATTTCCGTGAAAGCCACTGGCATCGTGGGGATTAGAGGTTGTTATTATAGCGGCCTTCTCTGTTACTAAAGCCTTCCGATGGTTTGCCTTTACATTCAATAGAGTCATATAGGAAGCTATAGTCATTTTAGGCGCGTCACTTGCCATAGCATTAGCAATCCAACCTTTGCCACCAATATCGAACCATTGAAAGAAAATACGATAAATACCAGAATAAACAGGTGTAGAATCCCTTAGCTCATCTAAATCTGTATATACAATTTCAACACCCGCATCACGCATTTTTTTAAACCATTCACTTTCGTAAGATCCATACCCTCGATTAAGTGGATCGGTAATAAAAACGATTGGCATGTCAGGGTTAGCCTTCTTCTTTTTTGCGACAGTGGAGGAAAGTGTCTCTGCTATATTAGGGAAGTCCTCATCTTCATCATAATAGCCATCCATCAAAAAGAAATCTAACACCACAAATTCCTCAGCTTCTTCAATCGTTCGATATACCTCATCAAAAATATGATTTTCATGAATGGTATTTGTACCTTTTTGATCTTGTGCAAAGGTCAAATCCGTTAAAAGTTGAATGTTATTCGTCTTATGTAACTCACCTGCAAAGGAAACTCCTTGGGGAAGCGGTTTAAATGTATGCCAAGCAATAACGATTATGTATATAAGAGCAAACACGCCTATTAAGGAGACTATAATGCGCTTTTTTTTGCTCCATGGCTTTTTAGTTTTTTTAGCCATGAGAAAACTCCTCCTATAAAACTTCTATTTTAAATATAATATTCCCATATTAGTGCTCAGCAAAACTACTAATCCATCAAATATGTACAATTATTTAATTATTATATGTTTTTAAAATCACTATTGTAATAAAGTAAAGTTTACGTTATTATGATAATGATAATCGTTATCAATTAAAAATATAGGAGATGAAACTATTGAGTATGAAAAAGTATTGGATGTTAGGCGCGACAGCAGTGATAGCGCTAAGTTTAGTTGCTTGTGGAGATAAAGAAGACACTACAGAAAAAATTGAAGTTGAAGCGGAATCAAAAGAAGCTTCAGCTGATACGGTAGCTACAGAACAAACACTTACATATTTAGGGGAGGACTATGTTGTACCCTCCAAAGTAAATAATATAGTAGCAGCGAGCTTGGAGTCCATGGAGGATTCAGCTATTTTAGGTATTAAGCCAGCTGGAGTACTTGCAATTGGAAATGCAATACCTACCTATTTAGCGGATGAATTAGAGGGAGCCGCATTGGTTGGTGACAAGTTTGCACCCAATAATGAGGCTATCCTAGCTTTAGATCCAGATGTTATTTTAGGTTCTTCGAAGCATGGAGAAGAAGTTGTGACAGCATTAAATAAAATTCAAACGATGATACCTTACTCGCATGTATCTACGAACTGGAAAGAAAATCTTACTCTATTAGGACAATTAGGCGATAAAGAAGCAGAGGCAGAAAAAATTATAGCAGACTATGAGGAAAAAGCTGGACAAGCTAAAGCTGAATTAGGTGAAGCATTGAAGGATAAGGAAGCACTTGTATTACGTATACGCAAAGGAAGTATTAATGCTTATCCTGAATCTATTTACTTTAACCCAGTTCTTTATAATGATTTAGGACTGAAGGTTCCAGATGTAGTTGCAAAAGCAGAGGCGCAATCAGAATTATCTCTTGAGGCTTTAGCTGAATCGAACCCAGATTACATTTTTCTTCAATTCGAAACTAGTGAAAATACAGATAATGCAGCAGCTTTAGATGAGCTTTTAGCCAATCCGATTTTCGGTAGCATAGAAGCAGCGAAAAATGACCAGGTGTTTGTAAACGTAGTAGACCCTTTAGCGCAAGGTGGTACTGCTTGGTCTAAAGTGAAATTCTTAGATGCAGCGATAGAGAATTTATCGAAGTAAAGTTAGGTGCGATGAATTATGAAAAACAAAAATACGTTAGCTGTCATCATTTTAATAGTTTCTCCACTGTTCATCGTACTAGCAATAGCTTTATCTATTTTATATGGTGCTAAAGATATTAGTCTATTAACAGTTTGGCAGGCGATTACGCAATTCGATGGGAATAATGTGGACCATAACATTATTATGACATCACGATTACCACGCGTAATCGCTGCTTTATTGGTTGGAGCTTTTCTAGCTGTTGCTGGGGCAATTATGCAAGGGATTACACAAAATTATTTGGCATCTCCTTCTATAATGGGAGTAAACGATGGATCGGCATTTGTTATTACAATAGCAATGGTCTTTTTCCCGGGGCTTCCTAACTATCAAATGATTATTCTTTCGATGATTGGCTCTGCTATTGGTGCAGGTCTTGTCTTTGGTTTTGGCTCCTTGATAAAGGGGGGGTTATCACCTGTTCGATTGGCCATTATTGGAACAGTCATTGGAACATTTTTAAGCAGTATAGCTTCCGCTATTGCGATGTACTTTCAAGTGTCTCAAAGCGTTAGTGTTTGGTATAACGCAAAATTACATATAGTAAATCCTGATATGCTATGGCTGTCCATTCCTTTTGGTCTAATCGGGTTAATGCTAGCATTAGGGATTTCGAAGTCAATTACCATTGCCTCGTTAGGTGATGACATTGCAGTAGGTTTAGGGCAACGAACAAAAATGGTCAAAATCATTAGTATTCTTGCGGTAGTTTGCTTGACTGGTACGGCAGTTGCCTTAGTAGGAAAGATAGGGTTTGTTGGATTAATAATTCCTCATATTACTCGATTTCTTGTAGGGGTTGACTACAGAGTTCTAATTCCATGCTCTGCAGCAATCGGAGCGTTGTTTTTAGCTTTTTGTGATGTAATTAGTCGCTTTATCAACTTTCCATTTGAGACTCCCGTTGGTGTAGTAACGGCTATTATTGGTGTTCCTTTCTTCCTTTATCTAATTCGGACGAGAGGGGGAGGACAGCGTGCATAAAGGTCCGTTTATACGTTTCATCACGATGCTGTCTATCTTTGTTGGGTTGACTCTTATCGCTTTCTATTTTCACATTACTAATGGCGTCTTTGATATGACGATCCTGGAGGTTCTCAAAACTTTTTTACGAATTGATCCAAATGACAAACACGATTTGGTTATATTTGAATTTAGATTACCAAGGATTGTCATTGCAGCCTTAGTAGGAATCGGTCTTGGGATTGCAGGAACTGTTATACAAGGAGTGACAAGAAACGGCTTAGCGGATCCAGGCATATTAGGTATAAATGCTGGAGCAGGGGCTTCTATTGTGATTTTTATGTTCTTCTTTCAAATGTCTGCTTCCAATTTTGTGGAAGATGGCTGGTATACGATTTTTCTAATGCCACTCTTTGGCTTTGTAGGAGGTGCGCTTGCAGCTTCAATTATTTTCATCTTTTCTTGGAAAAATGGAATTTTGGATATGCAAAGATTGATCCTCACGGGTATTGCAATAGGTAGTGGCTTCGGAGCCTTATCCTTATATGTATCACTTAAGATGAATACAAGTGACTATGAGATGGCCGCAGTTTGGATTTCAGGGAGTATTTATAATGCTAACTGGGCTTTCGTTTTATCCATCCTCCCTTGGGTGCTTATCCTTAGTTCTGTGATCTATAGGAAGAGTCACTTGTTAGATTATCTCCAGTTAGAGGATGCTAATGTGAAGAGTCTTGGGATTTCAGTAGAAAAAGAGAAATCCATCCTATTACTATGTAGTATAGGACTTGTCAGTGCCTGTGTATCGGTGTCCGGTGGGATTGGATTCATAGGGTTGATGGCACCACATATAGCTAAAAGGTTAGTTGGCATCAAGCATAGATTCGTCGTGCCCATGAGTGCTGCAATCGGAATGTTCCTATTGGTACTCTCAGATTACATTGCTAAGACTGTTTTTGAGCCTTCCGAGCTGCCGGTAGGAATCATTGTTTCTATAATTGGAATTCCCTACTTTTTATATTTATTAATCAAAACGAAGGCATAGGAGGATACCTATGATAGAGAGTATATTACGCGTTGAAGCGCTTAGCTCTGGCTATGACAAAGAAACAGTGTTTACAAATTTAAATACGTCCATTCAAAAGGGGAAAATAACGACCATTATTGGTCCCAATGGATGTGGAAAATCAACTCTATTAAAAACAATCGGACGTATTCTTCAGCAAAAGAACGGAAAAGTTTATTTACATGGAGAAGATATGATGTCGATGCCTACAAAGGCTATTGCGAAAAGGCTTGCTCTGCTTTCTCAAAGCCCTGTAGCTCCTGCTCAATTGAAGGTAGATGAGTTAATCTCTTATGGAAGGTTTCCACATCGAAAAAACATTGGAACACTATCAAAAAAAGATATGGAAGTAATTGAATGGGCAATGACTGTCACCAAAACAATCGAATATCGCAATAGGGAAATTAACCAGCTATCAGGTGGTCAGCGTCAAAAGGTATGGCTTGCGATGGCACTCGCACAGGAAACAGAAATTCTCCTGCTCGATGAACCAACCACATACCTAGATATGGCCCATCAGCTAGAGATGCTGAAAATTGTGGCGCAGCTAAATAAGAAGCATCAATGTACAGTAGTGATGGTATTGCATGATATTAATCATGCTGCTCGCTTTTCGGATGAGCTTATCGCAATGCGAGGCGGAGAGATTATTACAACGGGTACTCCTAAGGAAATATTAACAAAAGAAGTTATGAAAAAGGTGTTCCAAATAGATGCAAAGATTATGTTCGATGAAGAAACAGAGGCACCTGTTTGCTATGGATACGAAACTTTAGAGGAGGTTTAATAGATGGATAAGGTACTGTTAGAAAATACAGAGCATTTTCAAATTGTTTCCGAGCACACAAACTATTTGTATGATATAAAAGTTTCAATTCCAAATGTGGAGCCTCCTAAGGAGGGTTTTCCTGTCTACTATGTGCTAGATGGAAACTGGTATTTCCAGCTTGCAAGAGATGTAGTGAAGCTGCAATCGAAAAATCCCTTTAAAACACGTATTTCTCCTTCCATTGTGGTTGGGATTGGACATGCTGGTAAGGAAGAGGATGCTCGCAAAAGAAGATTTTTTGATTTTACTCCCAAGGCAGAAGCATATATCTATCCAAAGCGTTTAAAGGGGAAGGACTTAGGAGAGCATGGCGGATCAGAGAAGTTCCTAGCATTTTTAAAGGATGAGCTAATGCCGAATGTACACAAGCATTATCCATTTAACCAACAGAATCAGGCACTTTTTGGTCACTCCTTAAGTGGCCTTTTTGTTCTGTGGACATTATTTAAACAACCAGCCTTATTTTCCTGCTACCTACCGATAAGTCCTTCTGTATGGTGGAATGAATACGAGCTATATAAGGAAGCAGAAAATTTTGTACGTTTGCAAACCAATCTTCAACATAAAAAACTGTTTATATCAGTTGGTAGCAAAGAAGGCTTTATGTGTGAGGATGCAAAACATCTATATAGGGTGTTACATGAAAGTATAGAAACGGAAATATTTATAGCACAGGATGAAAACCATGCCTCAGTGGTGCCTACGGTTTTGAGTAGGGCATTTCGCTATTTACACTAAAGACTAAAAGAGAAGTGGTGTACCATAGCTCTTCCCTCATTAGTGAAGAAAATTCTTTTTATAGTGACTGTAAACATTAAAAAAGTAACATTCAAATTACTATTAAAATCATAAGTAGATGATGAAAATGGGATTGGGTACAGTTTTTCGGCTTTGTTTATGCGAGTAAATTGATTAGCGCTTTATCGTTGCTAAAGCTGTTCCCATTTATTGATTGGAGCGCCAGACGGCGACTCCTATGGGATGAGTGAGACAGATAAGACATCACAACCACACGCGTTAGCGATGGGTGATGGCTTATCGCTCACCCCGAGGAAAGCGTCCGGCTGGTGCGAAAAATCAATTCTACTCTCTGATTTAGATTTCTTTGCATCATAAATCAACCCAACTCTTTAACATAGCCTAAAAATAAAAAAAGCTTGGAAAAGTATCTCCTAGCTCATGGTTATTCTTTGACTATATTTATATCAAATTTCATATGATCTACATCCCAAACATCTTCATCCGTATTAGAAAAGACAGTTACTTCGACATTTTGACCAATATTATACCTCTTCACATCAACAACAGGTATTTCGTATATATTTCCTCCTTGTATGCCCTTATTAACGTTGTTGTGTTCTTTAATAACTAATATCTCTTCTTGAGCGTCTAACTCCTCGACTGTTCCGGAGAAAGTAAAACTTTCTTGGTAATCATCAGCACAACCAGCCAAAAACAAACAAATCAATGATATAAAACTTATTTTAATTTTAATTTTCAACACAAACGCTCCCTAGTTAGATTCATCATATGTAAAGATTCAGAGAGACTATTGACTAAGTTTCCTTCATTCGTTCTAAAATTTGATAATCTTTAGTTTTTTGGATTGATATAGAATTTTGATTTGCAAAATCGAGTAAATCTAAGAATACGTTGTTAGGCTCGAAGTTAAAAACACGAATATTGAGGCCCTTATTGATTTGTATAATAGCACCTTTAGTAGACCAACCAAAACGGACAAATTTAATATTTGTTATTTGGTAGGGGTGTATGACTCGTTTATAAAGAGGCATTTTGATGAATAGGAATTGATACGTCAGATAACCATCCTTTATTTCCAGTTTATATTGAATAAAAAATGAAAACAGTGAAAATAAAAGAATAATAATATGAAAATATAACAATCCTTTGGAAAAATTATTCCCTATAATATTTGAAAGTAATAAACCCACCGTCATTACAAATAAAAAAAACATAATTCCTCGCTGGACTTTTGCATTGTATGCCAACTTTTCCCCTCCTTGTTGTTTAAATTGTAATTCGTGTGACTAAACCGGCTCTTGGATGATTTTATAAGTTTTAATGATTTCTTATTTTAAAAAAACTAGCACATTTAGAAGGGTATTTGTGGAATACAGTAGAATTGATTTCACTCTGGCGGATGCTTTATATAACAGCATCATGTTGATTGTAGGAGCAATTTTATAATAAACTGCTATTTATTCATTTGACTTATTTAAGTTAATTTTAACATAAATATCCATTTAATTTAAAAATAATTTAATTATTTGTAAGTTGGTTATCTACGTTGAAATTAGTTAGACTATTGAAAATATTTAAATTAATACTTACAATTAAACTTGTAAGTGCTTTCACCAAATTAGTTTAATAGAGGGGTGAGACAATGGGGATATTGAATGGGTTAAAGATTTTAGATTTCTCTACTCTTCTGCCGGGACCTTTTGCCACGATGATGTTAGCCGACATGGGAGCAGATGTCATTAAAATCGAGGCTCCAAATCGAGAGGATTTTTTAAAGCATATTGAGCCGAAGGATGGTGAGGTTTCTGCAACATTTGCTCATCTAAACCGCTCTAAGCGATCGCTAGCAATAGATTTAAAACTAGCAGAATCGAAGGATATTATCTATAGGCTAATAGAGGAATATAACATTGTCATTGAGCAGTTTCGCCCCGGTGTTATGGATAAGCTCGGGATTGGCTATGAAAAGTTAAAGGAAATAAACCCTAAGATCATTTTCTGTTCCATTACAGGATATGGCCAAACTGGTCCTCTTCGAAATAGAGCAGGACACGATATCAACTATTTATCTATAGCTGGAGTAGCTAGCTACTCTGCTCGAAAAAATCAGGCACCTGTTCCTGGAGGTATTCAAGTGGCAGATCTAGCTGGAGGATCCATGCCAGCTGTCATTGGAATCCTTGCAGCTGTTTATCATCGACATAGTACTGGAGAAGGACAGCATATTGATGTAAGCCTCACAGATGTTGCTTTTTCCTTGAACGCTATGTATGGACCGAATTTTCTAGTTGGCGGGGAAAATCCGAAGGAAGAGGAAATGCTGCTAAATGGCGGAACCTTTTATGATTACTATGAGACAAAAGATGGTCGTTATTTTTCAGTTGGAAGTTTAGAGCCGAAGTTTCAGCAAAAACTTTGTGAGCTATTAGGAGATAGAAATTTTATAAAGCTTAGCAACAGCAATAGTAAGGAAGACCAGCAGGCATTCAAAGAAATCGTGACAAAGGAATTTAAGGCAAGAAACTTTGACGAATGGATTAGTATTCTTGGGGATGATTTTGATGGCTGTGTAGAGCCAGTGTTAAGTATTAGTGAAACAGTTCAGCACCCTCAAATACTGGCTAGAAATATGGTGACCACTGTGCCGAAAAGTGAAGGAGGAGAGCAACAGCAAATTGCTTTCCCTATAAAATTCTCAGCAAGTAGGCCAGAGTACCGCTTTGCAGGTGTTTCAACAGGTAAGCATACTCAGGAAATATTGAAGAGTTTAGGAATGGACTTGCCAGAGATTCAGTCCCTTGCCGAAAAGGGTGTTTTTGGAGAAATCAAAGCATAAGAATGAATCTACTCAAATAAAATAAAAGCAAAGAAAAGGAGCTGGTAATTATGTTCTCACCGTTAACGCCGTTAGATTGGAAACGAAGAGCAGTTAAGTATTATCCGGAAAAAGTAGCTGTAATTGATGGAGAAAAGGAATTTACATATAAGCAATTTTCACAGCGTGCTGACCAGCTATCCTATTCTTTATACAAGGCAGGTATTCGAAAAGGGGATCATGTAGCAGTTATGCTTCCTAACACTCATTATATGCTGGAGTGCTTTTATGGGATCTGTCAGCTGGGAGCAGTAATGGTACCATTAAATTACCGTCTTAATGCGGAGGATATTGAGTATATTATCAAGCATAGTGACTCTAAGATGTTGATAGTAGATGCAGAGTTTACAGGCCCGATTGAGAAGATAGCGGAAGATCTACCTTTTGACCAAATCATAGTAGTGGCTGTTGCCGGACATAGTCATACATTGAAAGCAAAGGATTATGAGGACTTTATCACAGCAGGGACAGAGGTAATAGAATTCCCAGAGATAGATGAAAATCAGCTGCTTACCTTAAACTATACAAGTGGAACGACCTCTAAGCCAAAAGGGGTTATGCTGACACATCGAGGAAATTATTTGAACGCAGCAAACTTTATGTATCATTTAAATGTAAATCACGATGATGTGTATCTTCATACTTTACCTATGTTTCATGCAAATGGCTGGGGAGGAGTCTGGGCACTCACAGCAGTAGGGGCTACCCATATTTGTTTGCGAAAAGTAGATCCTCCGTTAATACTAGATTTATTTGAAAAGCATAAAATATCTTTATTATGCGGTGCTCCAACCGTTGTTAATATGCTTGTTAATGAACCGAAGGCAAAAGATGTGAAAATCACAACTAATCCGCGTATGGCTACTGCAGGGGCTCCGCCTGCCGCGGCGTTAATCGCAAAAGCGCAATCAATCCTTGGACTTAATATGATGCATGTATACGGTCTAACGGAAACATCTCCATTCATTCTATATTGCGAATGGAAAAAAGAATTTAATGATCTAACTGTAGATGAACAATCTACTGTTAAGGCGAGACAAGGAATCGAGTTAGCGTTTAATGGAGAAACAAAGGTCGTTAATCAGGAGGATGGCAAGGAGGTTGAATGGAACGGTAAGGAGCTAGGAGAAATTATTACACGTGGCAACGTAGTAATGGAAGGATATTATAAGGACCCGGAAAAAACTGCCGAAGCGATTAAAGGTGGTTGGTTTTATACAGGTGATCTAGCAGTTACCTATCCAGATGGATATATTGAGATACAAGATCGTATTAAGGATATGATCATTTCAGGAGGAGAGAATATTTCTTCTACTGAAATAGAAGGTGTGCTTTATAAGCATCCAGATATATTAGAAGTAGCTGTCATTGCGGTACCTGATGAAAAGTGGGGTGAGGTACCAAAGGCAGTTGTCGTACTTCAGCCGGAAAGTAGCATTACAGAACAAGAGCTAATTGATTATTGTCGCTCTAAAATGGCTCACTTTAAAGCTCCAAAAGCAGTTGATTTTGTAGAGGCACTTCCTAAAACCGCTACTGGTAAGCTACAAAAATTCCGTCTACGAGAAATGTATTGGAACGGACCAAAGAAAGTAAATTAAAAATAAGACCCTATCGCTTGATAGCTTTGGGGTCTTATTTAAAGATAGTCTAAGCTTTAGAATAGTAAAAGTAACCCAGCAATTCATACAATCCAAGAAAGAGCAGAATCTTTACTTTTGGCTAATCTATTGCTAAGTTTTTGAAGAAAGGGATGTAGCCAGTGACTAAAAATGCTATAAAAGATTATCAATAATCGATAGGGTAGAATCATCATTGTATAGTACAAGAATAGATACTTCACTCTGGGAGTGTTAGGAATTAATAGGGTTCATGTCGAGGGGATCCACATTTAAGATTGGTTCGAATTCGCATATAATTTTGTATTAAACCTGCATGTCTACCGGACTCGGTATAACGATTCACTAAAGGGCGAAGTCTTTGGAGGAATTCACGATCGCAATCGCACTGACCTCTACCACTATCATAACAAAGGTCATGCATCATACAGGCAGCATCTACTTCATTAACTGGAGCTCCCGGACCGCTGCATCCAGGTCCGCACCAATTATAGCCTGGAAGACAAAAGCCACGTTTGTTATTTCTTCTTTGTTGCAAACTAACACCCCCTTATCCTTCATGTTTATAGGGTATTCCTGTGTTGATTTACGAACAAATACAAGCACCTAGCTGTCCAATTTTTATTTTTTAAAATCACTAAAAAAAGCAGTCTAAAAAAAGGACTGCTAAGTGAATTGAAGTTTAAGATAAGTAGAGAAGTCTTTTGAATATGGAATATTGAATAATTGTATCGGCAGTTTCATTAGTAACGTTTTGAAACAGACTATTATTACCACCCTTTAAGCTAAAGAAAATACCATCATATAAGTCTTCTAAAGTCATCGAGTATAAAGAGTTTTTATTCCTTTTGTCAGTCAACATAAGCGTTTCTCCGTGAAGCAGGAGGTTAGTTGCCCATTCGTCTTGATAGATTCCTAAAGGCTTGTTACTCCAGATAGACTGGTCATCTTCCTGATGTATGGACCATTTCTCATCCTCTAACAATGCGCTCATAATATTTTCAATAGTCTCTTCTGTAATTGAAATTGTTACTTGTAATTCTTTGATGTGTGTTTGTTGATTCATTTCTTCATCCCCTTACATTGTTTTCCCATCCATTTAAATTTACTATGAATTCACAGAAAAAAGAATAATCCAAATAGTGGTAAGAAATGATCGGGGATTTTATTTTTCATTTTGTTCAGATGAGTCGATATCTCTATCCTTAGGACTTCTCCTGGTTGTCTTCTATTAACCATTATCGGGAAGATACTACTAGGAAGCGAACAGGCTTGTCCGTTAAGTTATACCAGTAATGTAATAGATTTGCGTCAAACATCGTCGATTGCTGTTCCTTCAGTTCCATCTCTTTACCATCGACTACTACGGTTAAGGTTCCTTCTACTACAAATAGAAACTCATGACCGCTATGGGAAAAAGCATTTCCTTTGTTTTCTCCAGATTGAAGTGTAACGAGTATAGGTGTATAGGCAGCATCCTGGATGCCATTGGATAAATCTTTGTAATAAAACTGTTGTCTAATTTCAGCCAATTCATCATGTGAAGTTACATCCGGAAAGAAAACGGTCGGGTTGACTTTCAGTGCATCTGCTATTTTTTTGAGAGATTCTAACGTTACACTAGACTTTCCTCTTTCGACTTGTGAGAGGAAGCTAATTGATACATTAGTCATCTCTGCAAGTTCCTTTAGAGTGAGCTTACGTTCTTTTCTTAAATTTTTTAGAATAGATCCTATTAAATTTGAAGACAATATGTATCTCTCCTTTTTCTTATCTATTAGTTATCATACCTACTAATGAGGCATCGCTCAACGATTCCTATCAAATACCCGTTGACAGAAAATTAAAAACTATCTAAAATAAAGTCTAGAGAGAAATTAAAGTGGTACTTCAATTTTGAAAGGGGAGAGGGAAGATGGACCAAAAACAGACGAGGAAGGTCTGGATTGCTAGCTTAGTAGGGAGCTCTATTGAATGGTTTGATTACTTTTTATATGGAACAGTTGCTGCACTTGTTTTTAATCAAATATTCTTTGTGACAGAGGAGCCAACAGTAGGGTTACTGCTTTCATATGCATCCTTCGCATTAGCATTTTTTATCCGACCATTCGGTGGAATCATATTTAGTCATATCGGTGACAGGATTGGGAGAAAGAAAACATTAGTTATAACATTAAGTCTAATGGGGGTTGCTACTTTTGGTATGGGGCTACTGCCTACTTATCAAGCGATTGGAGTATGGGCTCCTATTCTATTAATTACGCTGCGCTTAATCCAAGGACTGGGTATCGGCGGAGAGTGGGGAGGAGCTCTATTACTGGCAGTTGAATATGCACCAAAGGAAAAACGAGGTTTGTACGGAGCGATCCCACAAATGGGTGTAACAATTGGGATGGTAATGGGGACAGTTGCTTTATCTATTATGACTCTATTACCTGAAGGTTCTTTTATGACATGGGGCTGGCGTGTTCCATTTATCATGAGTGCCTTGCTTGTTATTTTTGGCTTGTGGATTCGTAAAGGAATTGAAGAAACACCTTCCTTTAAAAGGGTACAAGAGTCAGGTGAGATTCCAAAGCTCCCTATCGCGGATACGTTAAAGTATCATTGGAAAGAAGTTATCATTGCAGTAGGGGCTAAGGTAGTTGAAACGGCACCTTTCTATATTTTTGGTACTTTTGTTGTTTCTTACGCTACTGCTGAGCTAGGATTCTCACGTACTGCTGTATTAAATACAGTGATGGTAGCAACAATAGTGACGACTATTCTTATACCTATAATGGGAAGTCTGTCAGATAAAATTGGACGTAAAAAGGTTTACGTGGCTGGAACCGTTGGGATGATTTTGTTCGCCTTCCCTTACTTTTGGATGCTTCAGCAACAATCGCTTGCGTTACTTGTAATTGCAACCATTATTGGGCTGGGAATCATTTGGGCACCGATCACGGCCGTGCTAGGAACGATGTTTTCAGAGATTTTTGACGCTAAGGTTCGCTATACAGGAATCACGCTAGGCTACCAAATTGGAGCGGCCTTAGCAGGTGGAACAGCACCATTAATAGCTACGAGTCTAATGCTACAATTTGATGGATCCTATGTTCCAGTTGCATTCTATATTATCTTCACAGCGGTCATTTCTTTATTGGCAATCTGGGCTGTTAAAGATAGAAGCCAACAAAACCTGGATGAGGTGACTGCAGTTAAAAAAGATGAGTCATTAGCAAAGGCAGAAAAAGAACTTAGTAAAGTATAAAGATGTAAACATAAAGTTCGTCTTACGCTACTTAAGGCAAGACGAGCTTTTATTTTTAGGGAGGGTTTTAAATAATGCTAGTAGTTAATGAACAGGAGATTATGTGTACATATAAGATGAAAGATGCAATAGAGGATGTCAAAGGGATATTAAAAGCAAAGGCAGCAGGGAAATTAGCGAGTCCACATAGAACAGTAATTGAATTTCCAAAGCATGAAGCATCTGCATTGTATATGCCAAGTGCTGATTTAATAGGGGAGGTTACAGCTGTAAAGGTAGTGACCATTTTCCCGAACAATCCGTCACAAGGAAAGCCAACTACACAAGGCGTCGTTTTACTATCGGATGCAAAAAACGGAGAGCATTTGGCCATGTTAAATGCCTCCTATTTAACAAGGCTAAGAACTGGAGCACTTAGTGGTGTTGCTACGGATTATCTAGCAAAAAGGGATTCGAAGGTGTTAACCATAATCGGAACAGGAGCAATGGCATTTGAGCAGGTGCTTGCGGTGCTAGCTGTACGAGATATCGAACGAATTTTGCTAGTTAATAGAACTTCCTCAAAAGCAGAGCAATTTGGACGAAAACTAGTAGAGTTTGGGATTACTATTCCTTATGAGGTGTTTAAGGACGTTTCAGCCGCAGTGCGTGAGTCAGATATTATCTGCTGTGCAACGAGATCTAACGAGCCTGTTTTTAATGGGAAGGACTTAAAGGCGGGGACTCATATCAATGGAGTTGGCTCTTATTTACCCCACATGCTTGAAATGGATGTAGCGACGATAACCAAGTCTTCTAAAATTGTAGTAGACGATTTGGCTGGAGTTAAAGGTGAGGCAGGTGAACTCATGCATGCTTCTGAAATTGGCGAATGGTCCTTCGATAAAATCCATGGAGAAATTGGAGAACTTGTTACTGGAGCAGTGGATGGTCGACAGCATGAAGAGGAAATCACTTTATTCAAATCTGTCGGAGCAGCGTACTATGATTTAGCAGTTGCAAAGGGTGTTTTTGTAAAGGCAAGGGAACAGAGAATTGGTACAGAAATAGATGTATAAAAAAGGGGCCGAGTAGCAAACTAGCTGTTCGGCCTTTTCAATTGTGTAGGAAACTACAAAATTCTGAAACTTGGTAGACATATGCATTTTCGCTTTTCCCCATTAGCCTGTCGAGGCAGGGATAGGCGCCTATGCTTTTCTGATTGACTTCTATTTTTTTACATGATAAAATTATCTCGAATTAAAGATATTTAAATTAGAGATAAAACAGGAGGTTTACCATATATGAATCATTTAAAGGGATTACACCATGTAACGGCAATTACGAGCAGTGCAGAAGAAAACTATCGATTTTTCACATACGTATTAGGAATGCGATTAGTAAAGAAAACGGTGAATCAAGACGATATTCAAACATATCATTTGTTTTTTGCAGATGATGTTGGTGGAGCAGGGACAGATATGACATTTTTTGATTTTCCGGGAATTCCAAAAGGTACACATGGAACGGAT
This sequence comes from Psychrobacillus sp. MER TA 171, assembly GCF_023713305.1. Taxonomy (NCBI): domain Bacteria; kingdom Bacillati; phylum Bacillota; class Bacilli; order Caryophanales; family Bacillaceae; genus Psychrobacillus; species Psychrobacillus sp. MER TA 171. Next base: position 48,392 of record NZ_JAMAWN010000020.1, read on the forward strand.
GAAATATTCAAAACGTCCTTTCGCGTTCCAACGGATGATTCCCTCCATTACTGGGTTAAACGATTTGATCGCTTGAACGTTAAACACAGTGGTATACAGGAGCAGTTCGGAGTGAAGGTTCTCTCTTTTGTTGACTTTGACGACCAGCAATATCAATTAATTTCTGATGAGTATAATACAGGAGTGGAATCAGGAACACCTTGGCAAAAAGGGCCTATCCCTTTAGAGCATGCCATCACTGGACTAGGACCGATCCACATTCGAATTGCACAGTTTGACTATATGAAAGAAGTTTTAGAAAAGGTATTACTGTTTAAAGAGATTGCGAAAGACGGAGATTTTCACTTGTTTGAGGTTGGAGAAGGTGGAAACGGAGCGCAGGTGATTGTAGAAAAGAATGTTGTTCTTCCAGCTGGTCGTCAAGGCTTCGGAACAGTGCATCATGCGGCATTCCGCGTAGAAGACAGAGCGGTTTTAGATGAGTGGACAGAGCGCATCGAAAGCTTTGGATTCAATACATCTGGATTCGTAGATCGCTTCTTCTTCCAATCCCTATATGCGAGAGTGGCGAATGGAATATTATTTGAGTTTGCGACTGACGGTCCTGGATTCATGGGTGACGAGCCTTATGAAACTTTAGGAGAAAAGCTTTCCTTGCCACCATTTTTAGAGTCGAAACGTGCTCAAATCGAAGGCTTAGTGAGACCTATAGATACAGTAAGAAGCACGATTGAGTTTGTAAAGGAATAAAGTAAGAGCCCTCCATAACGGAGGGCTCTACTTTTTTATATGAGTTCCTTAAATTTTAAACGTTTATTTAAGGCAAGCATTAATGGTATGCCTACTGCCATTACTACAAATTCACCTAAAGCAACTGTATACCACGTGTAATAAAAAGGATTAGCAATATCGAATGCAAAATATAGTTCTATATCAAACGCAAGATGCAGTTCAATCGCGATGATAAACATAGTAAATGTAAATAATACAGTGTTTAAAATCATATGCCAAATCTTATTCTTAACAAATTTCCCTATCAGTATACTAATAGATAGAGTGAGGATGGAATGTCCGACACCAAAAGTTAAATCGTAGAGTCCTAATGGAGAGAAAAGGTTTGTAATAAATACACCAATTACAATTCCAAAGAAAAACTTTTTGTTGAATATTATGAGGTGATTAAACATCTCGGATATCCGAAACTGAAAAGCACCAAATGCGATAGGAGCCACTAGCATAGAGACAGCTACATATAAAGCTGCAATGATTCCACTTGTAGCAATTGTTTTTATGTTCATATTCATTTCTCCTTAGTTTTTTACCGTGGGAGGTTCTCGAACCACGTTAATTTATCGAACAATCCATAATAATAGGCTAATAGAGGTAGGATGTCAAGAAGTTCCAACATAAAGGTAGTTTAAAGATTAGCATGGGAAATAGAAAAAACCATGAATAGGCTGTGGCCACTCATGGTTTAAGTTGTCTTTTATAATGATTTGTCACGAAGGAAATTTTGAACTATATGCTTTTCTTCTTCATATGTTTTAAGTGTGTAGCCTTCTTCTTGGAGCCATTCAATAATAAGAGGGAGTGCCTTAGTAGTTTGGCTTCTATCATGAAGGAGTATAATAATATCTTTGTCACCCGATTTGTACGCTTTCTCTGTTTCCAACTGAACGTTTTTAACAATTTCTTTATACTGCTTATCAGTGTATCTCCAGTCGTTAGAGTCCACATCCCAATCCCAAAGCTTATAGTTTTGTTTAATAAGTTTATCCTGCATGGCTGTTGTTACATGTGGCTTGCTTCCGTAAGGTACACGAATCAGCCTTGGATTGTGCCCCGTCATCTGCTCGATCAGGCTAACCCCGCTATTAATTTCTTGTATAAAGGCTTCTGCGTTTTTGTAAACCTTAGTCTTGTCATGCGTCATGCTATGAGTCCCAATATAATGCCCATTTTTTGCTACAGCTTTCACAATGGATTCATGTTCCTTCATATGCTTTCCTAAAAAAAAGAATGTGCCACTAACTTCGTATTGCTTAAGAGTTTGAAGGTTAATAGTTGTAAACTTATTTGGCCCATCATCAAAGGTTAAGTAAACGTTAGCTTTCTTTGGTGAAGGTGGGACGGGAGGACGGCTATCTTCTATTTTCTTATTTAATAATCTGTTAATATGTTTTTCGACAACTGTATGATCCACAGATGAATTGCTTTCAGTGGCGAGACTAACCGATGGAAATGGTAGAATAAAAACTAGTAATGTCAGACTGAAGGATAATAGAAGCTTTATCATATTGGAATCACCTATTTTCTTTCTACGAGTTTTATATGACTGCAATATTTAAATATATTCAACTCAAACACCATATAGAATAAAAAATGATTATTTTAAAAGGGGTCTTCACATGGAATTGCTGAAAACGTTCGACCATAGAGGAAATGTTACGGGAGTGGCTACTCGTGAGGAAATACATAGGTTAGGACTTTGGCATGAAACCTTTCATTGCTGGATTGTCTGTAGAGAAGAAGGAGTGGATTACATCTATCTCCAGCTAAGGAGTGATAAGAAAAAAGATTACCCAAGCTTATTGGATATTACGGCAGCTGGTCATCTGTTATCAATAGAATCAGTAGAAGACGGGGTAAGAGAGGTAGAAGAGGAACTAGGGATCGAAGTAGCTTTTAGGGAGCTGGAGTCCTTAGGGGTAATAGGCTACACGATTATCTCAGAGGAGTTAATCGATAAGGAGTTTGCTCATAACTTTGTTTATAAAGCTACTCCCACATGGGATGCATTTACATTACAAACAGAAGAGGTAGCTGGAATTGTTAGAACTGAGTTTTCGTCTTTTATGGGGCTATGGAGGGGTAACGTAGAATCTATTAAGATAGAAGGAATATTGATCGACGAGCAAGGAGTAAGGTGTAGTATAGAAAAAAATGTAGGTAAGGAGAGCTTTGTGCCTCATCCATTAGATTATTTTGAAAAAGTTCTAGAGAGAATAGAGGAAAAGCTAAGGGTTACTGAATGAATTATAAAGAAGGACGGGACATAACTCTCCTCCAAATAAAATATAGTTGTTTTCCGTTACGACGGACGCTTTCTGCAAGGCATGGGACTTCAATTTCCTCGTCACTTTGCTCCTGCTTAGGCTTTTGCGCTAGCGTGTTCGACCTGGAGTCGAAAGAATAGGAACGTAGAGAGTCTTACAAGAAAACAGCTGGCGTATAAAGAAGAAAAAACGTGAAATCAATTTTTCTGATTTCACGTTGTTTTAATTTATTTACTAGTATTGTCTATCCTTTTAGAAACTTAAAAACCAAATAGTTGCAGAATAATCCAGCTTGATGCGTAAAATACCATAAACTGAACACCAGCTCCGATACCTAAAATACGATTTAAAAGGCCACCTACTGTAGCAACTGTAAGTGTCAACACTATCCCAACAAGCTGAGCTTCATGGTAAGCTAATAAACATGCTAGCCCTATAAACATTGCAATAATTGCTTCTTGACTAACGTATTTTAAGACTAGGACTGATGCTTTACGAGCATAGTTCATCGAAAATGGATATGCAATTAAAGAAGCAACTGTAATTCCAATTAAACCAAAAATAAAGAAATCCCACGACGTTAAATAGGTGTGTAGATTATTTATTGGTTCTACTGTAAAAACGGGTGGAGCATTAAACAAAGGAGAAGCTGGTCCCAGAGCAACTGGGCTTAACGGAATTCCAAAGGCTATAAGTGGAATAATTGCTTCTGCAATATAAGTAGATTCTGTTACCCCATTCATAACCGTTAAGCTAGTAGTAGATTTTTTATAAGCTCCTTTTGTTCTAGACCCTACGATTTCTCCCATGAGAGAAGTCATCCCAACTGGACTAAATACAAACGTAAGAGACGATATAAATGTAGTTATCGAAGTAAAGATTGTCTGTCTTCCAGTTAGAATTTTAAATGGATTAGGAAAATACCCTTTCCAAGATTTTGTTTCTGGAGCTAAATGATACTCGTTCGCTTTGTTTCTTAAAACACTTTTCCTTGCACTAGAAGAAGCAGCGATTAATATATCAGATAACATGGGACCTATTGCAATTCCAAGAAAGAAAGTGATTGATAAATGTTTGTCTAAAATTGAAAAGCTTAATGTATCTAGACTTTTTATAAAAAATGCAAACGGAATAATTAATAGAACACTGGCCCATCTTCCTTTTGAGAAGTAAGCAATTAAAAATGCAGCTAATGTAAAAATAAGACCTGAAGATGATTTGAAAAAATCTGCGAATTGCCCTAAAAACTGTCCAAGTAAAACTGCAGTAGGTAATGCAATAAACGCTCCAATGATTCCGCCTGAAATCATTTTTCTTAAAGCTATATGAGGCATGCCCATTCGTCTCAATGTATTGGCATGATCAATTAAAGGGACTGCTGTAGTATCACCCGGAATACCCATTAATGCTGTAGGAACAGCGTGTGTTAAATGTTTTGCTAAAACTGCTGCCATGAAAAAGGCAAATACACCTTCAGGCGGGGCTCCTAAAAGAATGACCAGTAAGGTAAGGGGGACCATAATAGCTGTTTCATCAGTCCCTGAAATGAGCCCGATTAAAGAAAAGACAATTGCTCCAAGTAAAGCAAACAACAGGGCAACTAAATAAATACTCATTTATTAGCCCCCTTTTGAGGAAGGTTAAAATTTGAAAGTACTCCTAAGTCTTCAAGCTCTTTTCTTGTAATAGGATCATTTTCTATTAAACTAATTTCTTCTTCATAATCAAGCTGCAAGTCTTCATAAATTTCAGCCATATTTTCTGAAGAAATCTCATCTTCGACAAGAATTCTCTTTGGTTTAAACGCTATAGAATTAACGATTAATATGGTAACAGTTCCAGCAATACCTAGTAAAAGAGAATAAGAGTTAACCATTTGTGCTTCTGCAATTTTAGGAAAAATAAACTGGCCTAATTTATACCCGCCTATACTAACAAAAACGCTAAGTAAAATAGAGAAAATAAGTTGTTTTCCAGAAATGGTGTCCCCCAATATTTCTACAAAGCTTTCATTTTTAGCTTTGTCTACTAAACTATGTTTATTCAACTTTTCCTCCATTCTAGCCCTCCTGAACTTCTTTAGTTAATTGCAAGATTCTGTCATAGCGTAAATCTTTTTCATGTATAGCTTTTTGAACAATTAAATCTATATTTTCCTTTTTCGCACCTGCCATTACAGCAAGGTTCTTTGCATGAAGGCGCATATGACCAGACTGAATGCCTTCTGCAGCTAAAGCTCTTAGACTAGCCGCATTTTCTGCTAAACCAACTGATGCAATGATTCCAGCTAACTCTACAGCTGATGTAATATTCATTATTTTGAGTGAAGCCTTTGCTACAGGATGTGTCTTAGTAGCACCTCCAATTATTCCAACAGCCATTGGAAGCTCGATAGAACCTACTAGATTTCCATCTTCATTTATCTCCCATGTGGTTAAAGAACGATATCTCCCAGTTCTTGAAGCATAAGCATGTGCTCCAGCCTCTACAGCTCTTGTATCATTTCCTGTTGCTAGTACTACGGATGTAATCCCATTCATCACTCCTTTGTTATGGGTAGCCGCCCTATATGGGTCAGCATCAGCAAACTCGTAAGCGCTTACAATATTCTTTACAACTTCAGGCCCCCCTAGTGCTTGAGCAGAGAATACACCTCTAGATCTAATTAATCGTTTGTCTGCAAGATTAGTTATGATTCTTAGTACAACCCTTCCACCTGTTATCTTTTCAATAAGGGGGGAAACTCCTTCAGCCATTGTATTAACAGCATTAGCTCCCATTGCATCCTTTGTATCTACCAGTAGGTGAACGACTAACATTGTTTCTCTGACAGTATTTATTAAGTGGACTTCTAAATCTTTAGCCCCGCCACCTAGTTTTACTAACGTAGGATCTTTTAAATTACAATTTGCTAGTATTTCATCCTTATTCTCAAATATTCTTGCCTTAGCTCCATGTGGATCAGATACCTCCAACACTTGAATTTGCCCTCTCATGATTGTTCCTGTGGAAGAAGTATAAAATCCACCTAAATCGTAAGCAGCTCGGGCAGCATTGCTAGCTGCTGCAATGACTGAGGGCTCCTCTGTGGCCATAGGTATAAATACATCATTTCCGTTTACCTTAAAATTAGCAGCAACCCCAATTGGTATACTAAATTGTCCAATGACATTTTCGACCATAGAATCTGCAAGTGACATTGGAAATATTGTTTCTCCTGTTAGGATATTTTTCTCTTCAGCAGTTAATTCTTTATCTTGAGTTACAATATTTACTCTGTCTTCAAGACTAAGCTGATAAAAACCTTTAATTCTAGAACTAGACATATAAACTCCCCTTTCAACAAATAAACTGTGATTCAACAAAGTTGAATAACATTATACTCAATGTATAATATTATATATTGTTTGTAAAGTTAATATGCTATTTATTTAGAATTTTTTAATTATTATCTATATAGATTGTTAAAACAGTGGTATGTTGTTTGCTATTGGATAAAAAAATATGAGGTTTTTTACCAGAAAAGTATGCAGAATCTCCAATATTCATTTCATATTTTTTCCCGTCGTAAGAAAGAATAATGGATCCTGTCAGTATAAGAATAAACTCATCATTTTCATGTATATATGGATCTACAGTTTCAGCGCCAGGTAAAACACTAACTATAGTAGGAGTGATTAAACTCATATTCTTTTTATTTGCTAATAATTCATATTCGTATCCAATTTCGTTTTTCTCTTCAATTGCTTCACGATTATCCTTTCGAACAATGGAGAGTTCTCCATGTTCTTCTTGTTCTATAAACCAAGACGTTGGGCTATCAAGAGCCTTAGCAATTTTTGAAAGAGTTACTAGAGTAGGGGTAGTCAAGCCATTTTCAATCTTTGAAATATGACTTTTTGTAATTCCGGCAAGATCTGCTAATACTTGCTGAGTTAGTTTCCTTTTAGAACGAACGCTTTTAATTTTTTTTCCTATATCTTTACTATTCATTTATTGTGACTCCTTATCTATGTATTTATAAAAATCAAGTAGTATATACTCTCCTAGTATAACCATATTAAGTCGATAAAAGAGATGTTACAAACAATTTCTAGTGTAGAATAATAAATTTAGAATTAGTATATTTAGGGAATTCAGTAATAAATAAATTTTATTGTTCACAATGGCAGAAGCAACCGAAAAAAGAATGTTACACTTAAACCCACGCGGTATATTAGTTTAAGAAAAAGTTATAAAGTAATAGAAATTTTTAACTGGCGAGGTGATATAAAATGAAAGGCTATCTTTATGGGATATATGCTTTAATAATAGCGATAGTCTCAATATTTACAGGTGAAATAGTGACATTTATTATGCTAGGATTTATTTTAATAAGCCTCCAAAATATTCATTCTACCTTAAAGAAAATACTAGAAGTTAATCAGAAGAAAATTGGATAAAGGGTGCGTTAGTCAAAAATAATATTAAAGTAAAATGAGCCAGGAGAAAATATCCTAGCTCATTTTTTATGTGTATTTAAAATCAACCTTTACCTTTAACATAGCCATAAAAAAAGACTACAAACACGTTCAAATCTCTTTGAGTGTCTGTAGTCAACGCTATTCAATGCTTTTTAAATCCTATTCCAATATTTTAACCGTTACATTTTTGCGTCCCCATTTGTAAGCCTCGTTCTTAGTAGGGAAGAATACATCAATTTTGTTGCCTTTAATTGCTCCTCCCGTATCGCCTGCGATTGCATAACCGTAGCCTTCTACGTGTACTTTTGTCCCAATTGGAATAATACTTGGGTCAACAGCTATTACTTTTACATCTGGATTTTTCTTTAGATTTATACCAGAGCTAGTGATACCAGAGCAGCCATTACAGTTTGCGGTAAATGCACTTGCTGAAACGGTAATTTCTTTTGTTACTTTGTCATTAGATCTAGATGGTGTTTTAGATTTTTCTTTTTTTGCTGGTGCAGCAACAGCTAGTTTTTGATTAGTCTTAATCTTATCTGTAGTTAATTTATTCCATGTTTTTAAGTTGTTAACGGAAACTTTGTACGTTTTAGAAATCGTATATAAAGTTTCTCCTTTTTTTACTGAGTGAGTCGTGGTTGCGGCAAAAGCAACATTTACTCCGCTGACCAATAGTACAATTGTTATGATAAGTGTTCCTAAGATTTTCTTCAAATACACTATCCCCCTGCTATTTAGTCTAAACATATAGTAGCAGTTAAATGTTACAGGTTGATTACAATGAATTTCCATTATCGTTACAATTGACAGTATTTTCTGTTAAATTTCTTGGTTAGATGAAACTTATTAGGTTATAAGTCTATTTTTTACTAATTTATATATAGTATGTTGTGGCTATAAGAGTTCTATAAGACCTGTAAAGACGGTAGTCGCAGGACCTGTCATATAAACTGTGTCCTCTGTATAGCGAATGATGAGCTCTCCACCAAGGAGCTTTACAATCACATCGGTATTCTTCTCGCAGTAACCATTTAATACGGAGGCAACCACTGCAGCACAAGCTCCGGTTCCACAAGCCAATGTTTCACCGCTTCCTCGTTCCCAAACACGCATTTTAAGTGAATTCCTATTTTCAATTTCAATGAATTCCGTATTTACACCGGCTGGAAACATAGGATGATGTTCGAATTTAGGCCCAATAGTGGGAAGATCTAATGAAAGGACGTCATTAGTAAATATTACTCCATGTGGATTACCCATAGATACTGGGGTAATAGCATAGGTCTCATTATCGATAGTAAGAGGGAACACAAACCCTTCAGATTGGTTACCGCGGAGATCCACAGGGATTTCAGCAGGGTCCAATATTGCTTGCCCCATATCCACAGTGGCAGAATGCATCACACCATTTTCTATATGCAATTCAATTATTTTAACACCGCTTAGTGTTTCTATTTTTAGAATCTCTTTTGGAACGATGTCATTATCGTATATATATTTAGCTACACAGCGAATGGCATTACCGCACATTTTTCCTTCACTGCCATCTATATTAAACATTCGCATTTTAGCATCAGCAACTTCAGAAGGACAGATTAAAACAATACCGTCTCCACCAATACCGAAATGACGGTCGGATACTTTCTTGCTTAACAATTCAGGATTTTCTATTTCATTCTCAAAGCAATTGATATAAATATAATCGTTTCCACAGCCATGCATTTTCGTAAAAGGTATCATCATTTTTATAACCTTCTTCCATTTGGCAATTTGTTTTATTATAGAATTAGGGAGAAAGGTGGTCAATAAATATTCTAAATAGTGTCAACATATTTTTATAATGCTTTTCTTTACAAATAAAAACCCAATGCATCATAGCTATTGGGCTTAGGTAGTTATTTATGGGTTTTTAATATTAAATGTGTCTCCGCCTTTAATAGTTCCGTTTTCAAAGCCTTTATAAAACCATTGCTTCCGTTGTTCCGACGTACCGTGAGTAAAGCTTTCCGGTACCACATAGCCTCGGGCTTTCTTTTGAATAGTGTCGTCTCCAACAGCACTTGCAGCTGTTAGTGCTTCCTCTAAGTCACCTTCCTCCAATAAGTCCATTCCTTGCGCATGCTTTGCCCAAACTCCAGAATAATAATCAGCTTGTAGCTCAAAGCGAACAGAATATTGATTGTATTCCTCTTCGCTTAACTGTTGTCTTAGGGAAGCTAACTCGTTGCTTTTTCCTAATAGGGTTTGTACATGATGACCAACCTCATGAGCTATGACGTATGCCATAGCAAAATCCCCTGGAGCCTCGAACTGTGTTTGGAGCTCCTTATAAAAACTCAAGTCTATGTAAAGCTTTTGATCTCCTGGACAGTAAAACGGTCCTACAGAAGCACCAGCTGTACCACATGCAGAATTTACACTATTTGTGTATAAAACAAGTGTTGGTTCCTCATATGTAAGTCCATTTTCTTGAAAAATTTTCGTCCACACCTTTTCTGTGTCTGCTAAAACGACTGAAACAAATTCGACGAGTTCTTGTTCCTCTGCCGTTTCCTCATAAGGGACAGAGCTAGTAGTTGCTTCATTTCCATTTAAACTTCCTAAGAGCTCCTCGGGATTTCCTCCGAGCAGCGTAACTAGAAGTATAATGATTAAACCAAAGCCGCCACCAATGCCAGCTATTGCTTTACCGCCACTCATACCGCGACGATCTTCTACGTTTGAACTACGTGTACGACCTTTATATTTCATGCTCCTCACCACCTATTTCATGTCTTCTATCTTCTTATACCCATTTAACAAAAAGAATAGGCATCCAAATGATGGGGTTTGAATTATAATAAAGGAAGGGGGGATAGGATCATGTTAACAAAACCTAAAATGCTTCAACGTGGAGATAAAGTCGCAACTATTAGTTTGTCGTGGGGCGGAGCAGGTGAGCCTGAATTAAGGTGGAGATATGAGCAAGGGGTGGAAAGATTAAAAAATGTATTTGGTTTAGAGATAGTAGCTATGCCAAATAGCTTAAAGGGAGCAGCTTATTTATATGAAAACCCTCAGGCTCGAGCTGAGGATTTGATGAATGCCTTTAAGGATCCTTCTATTAAGGGGATAGTATCCAATATTGGAGGTAGTGAGAGCATACGATTACTCCCTTACATAGACTTTGATGTAATCCGCGAGAATCCTAAAGTTTTTATAGGGTTTTCAGATGCTACTATTACGCATTTATTTTGCCATAAGGCTGGTATTTCTTCCTTTTATGGCCCAGCTATTCTAACTGACTTTGCAGAGAATGTGCAGATGCATGAGTATACCGTGGAGTCGATTAAAAAAACACTTTTCTCTAATGAAGTGATTGGTGAAATTAAACCGTCACCAGTCTGGACTAGTCAAAGATTAGAATGGGTTATTGAAAATAAGCACATCAGCCGAGAAATGAATGAAGATAATAAAGGATATGAATTGCTACAGGGAAAAGGCATTGCACAAGGAAGACTAATTGGTGGATGTATTGAAGTGTTGGAGTTTGCGAAAGGTACCTCACTTTGGCCAGATAAAGCATATTTTAAGGATTCCATATTGTTTTTCGAAACGTCAGAGGATCTTCCTATTCCAGCTAACATTGAATATTGGCTAAGAAATTACGGAACCCAAGGAATACTACAAGAGGTAAACGGTATTATTTTTGCAAAGCCTCAGCACGAAAAGTATTATGAAGAATACAAAGAATCCATTGCTACCATTTTACATGAGCTTGGATTAAATGAATTGCCAGTTTTATATAATTTAAACTTTGGTCATACAGAGCCTAAGTTTGTCATTCCATATGGGGCAATGGCAGAGATTAATTGTGAGGAAGTTAAGTTTTCGATTATAGATAGTGGAGTTGAGTGATAGATGTCTTCTTATGTAGTAGTAGGCGGTGGAATCTTAGGTGCTTCTACCGCTTTTCATCTCGCAAAGTTTGGTGTGAAAGTAACTTTGGTGGATCGCCAGGACAAGGGGCAAGCTTCCGCTGCAGCAGCGGGTATAATATGTCCCTGGATTTCCCAAAGGAGAAATAAGAAATGGTATGAGCTTGTAAAAAATGGTGCCAAATACTATAAGCAACTAGTAGCAGAGCTAGAGGAATTAGGGGAAAATGCTACCGGGTATAAGCAGGTAGGTGCGATTGCTTTACAGAATGATGAAAAGAAGCTGCGAAAGATGTTAGAGAGAGCGTTGGAAAAAAGAATGGATGCTCCAGAAATAGGAGAGCTAAAAATCCTTTCTCCCGAAGAAACGAAAGAAAAGTTTCCTATTATTTCAGGTGAATGGCATGCTCTTTTCGTAGAAGGGGGAGCAAGGGTAGATGGCAAGGCTATGAGAGATGCTCTAATCAATGGAGCTAAAAAGCTAGGCGCAGAGATAGTGTATGGAGAAGCTGTCTGGAAGAACAATGAATTATGGATCGACGGAGTACGGACAGATGCAGAGGCTGTTATATTAACGGCTGGTGCTTGGGGGAATGAGATTCCATCCACGTTAGGCTTAGATTTAAACGTGACCTTTCAGAAGGCTCAAATAATGCATTTTCAATTGGAGAATGATATGTCTACGGGGGAATGGCCAGTAGTCCTACCTCCAACTAATCAATATATGCTATCTTTTGAAAATGGGAAAGTGGTTGCCGGATCTACCTATGAAGAAAATACTGGGTATGATTCTCAAGTGACTGAGGAAGGGAAAAAAGAACTGCTTGATAATGCAATAAGTATTGCAAAAAGCCTAAAAGATGAGAAAATAAAGGAAGTAAGAGTAGGCTTTCGTCCGTATACTCCAGATTTTCTACCTGTGTTTGGTAAGCTGGAGGGACAGAACGGTTTTTATTTTGCGAACGGTCTTGGGGCATCTGGTTTAACGGCTGGGCCATTTGTTGGTTCAGAGCTAGCCAAGCTAGTGTTAGGAAGAGAAACGATACTAGATTTAGAAAAATATACACCCAATTAAAAGGGCGTGGGGGAAGAAAAATGAGTTACATACAAACAGAAGAAGTTAATGATATGACCGTGGTAGAGGCGCTAGAAAAAAACTTGGCGATTATTCGTTTTGATATGAACCGTCGTGTGGCGTATGTTAATGAAAATTTTGCAAAAGAACTTAACTATACTGTAAGTGAAGTAAAAGGCATGCATCACAGAGAATTCTGTTTTCCAGATTTTGTGAACAGCCCGGCATACGAAAAGCTTTGGAAGGATCTGTTTGCGGGTAAGTCATTTTTCGATAAGGTAGAAAGAAAAGATAAACATGGCAATAGTGTGTTTTTAGAAGCTTCTTATATGCCTATTTTTGGGGGGAACGGCAAGGTGCTTGGGGTTACCAAAGTCGCTACTAACGTAACGGGACGTCATCAAATTCTAATGGGTGTTACAGAAGAATTAAATCATATGTCTGAAGAATTGAGTAATCGTGCCGAAGTGGGGATTAAAAGAAGCGAAGACCTTCTAGAAAGAATAGATGAAATTGCTGCTGGTTCTAGAGAAAATACAAATACATTAGAAAGCCTTCAAAAACAGGCAGATTCAGTTAAAGGGATTGTTCAAACTATCAGAGAGATTGCAGCACAAACGAACTTACTAGCATTAAATGCTGCTATTGAGGCAGCACGAGCTGGAGAGCACGGCCGTGGATTCAACGTTGTCGCTCAAGAAGTGCGTAAGCTGGCTGGTAGAGTCGAGGCTTCAATCGTAGAAGTAAGAGAGAATATTGAAGGAATAGCTAAACAAGTTGATAAGGTAACTGCGAGCAATAGTCACTCGCAGACGGTTATCGAAAAAAGCCAAGAGGAAATAAGAACTGCACTAGAAGAGTTTAAGGATATTTCAACTGCTTCTGAAAAACTGGAGCATCAGACTAAAGAATTTAGCAAGCTTATCTAATTTTGTTTAGAAGAAACGGAATTTCATCCAAATTGTCTATCGTGTAGTCGGCATTAGCGTCAGGCCAATACATGTCTCTTTTCCATATCGTATGAAGTCCAACATTTTTGGCGGCAGTTATGTCATTTATAGGATGATCGCCTATATAGACAGCTTCTTCAGCGTTAACATTAAGCTGTCTAAGAGCCTTTTCAAAGATCCGAGGGTCTGGTTTTTTCATGTCCTCCCACTCTGAGATTAATATAGTTTTAAAATAGGGTCTGATTCCTAAAGAAACAATGTTGTCCATTTGAAACTGTCCTTTTCCGTTGCTGATCATTCCAAGCGACAGGGACAGTTTTTTTAATTGAGCCAGCATGGATAATAGATTTGAAAATGGTACACAATACGAATGGAAGTTGGTTATGTAATGATTTAATAATTCCATTTCTGTTATATCCTTTATGTTAAATTCTTGTATTAGGGTTTTATAAACAAAATCCTTCCACTTATAGCCTCGATCATCTAACTCTATAAAACGACTACAGAATTTTTCCTTTGGAATATGACCTAAATGAGTGTGGAGCATATTATATTGCCAGCTAATAAATTTCTTTAAAGATTCCTCTCTGTTTAACAAAGTCCCATCTAAATCAAAAAGCACCGCTCTTATCAACCGACATCACTCCTTATGGTTTAATGATTATATAAAAACATGTTACACTATTAAGTGTTATAGGAGGTGCCGTTTTGAGTGAATATACTATCATTTATATCGAAGTTAAGAGAGAAATCGATTTCTATTTTCAGATGCAGCATATAGAGTCTAGCTTTACTCTGCAGATGGACGGAATGGCAATTGTCTCGGCTCAGCATCAATTTAAATTTCAACATGTTCATGATATATCCTATAAGCCCTTTTCGTATGGAGCAGGAATACTATATCTGCATACCAATCAAGGTGTCTTTTCCTACAATATTAAAGAAAATCCTGCTTATTTTATAGAGGCCTTCAAAACATTAAAATCATCTTATAAATAATCCCCAACCCAAAACACATGAGCTTATCATGTGTTTTTTTTATAGCTAAGATATAGACAATTCTTGTATTACAGGTTTATTGCAGGTGCCTGGCACCTGTAATATGAACAGAATTTTAAGAATGATTGAACTTTTTCACTCATTATTGTAAAAGAATTTTACCGTGCTATAATGAGAACAATCAAATTTCGTATACTCGTATAATAGCAGGGATATGGCCTGCAAGTTTCTACCGACTTACCGTAAAGAAGTCGACTATGAGTGGCATGGTTAAATGATTGGGACACTTTGTGTACCATTTATTTTATTATTCGATTTATAACTCGAATGCCATTGCTCCACTCTTAGGGTGGGGCTTTGTCATTCGAGTTTTTTTGTATCCAAATATGAGGAAAGAAGGAATCCAAGTGAAGTTATTAAAGGATAAAATTGTAGAAGTAGGCAAGGTTTTATCAAAGGACGTTTTAAAGGTGGATGCTTTTTTAAATCATCAAATTGATCCTGTTGTGATTAAGGCTATTGGTGAAGAAATAGCCAATCGTTATAAGGAAGCGGGAATAACAAAAATCTTGACGATTGAGTCTTCTGGGATTGCACCTTCTATGTTTGCGGGCCTTGAACTTGGGGTTCCTGTTGTATTTGCGAGGAAAAGCAAATCTGTAACTCTGTCTGAAAACTTATTGACGTCACAGGTACATTCCTTTACAAAAAATATTACTAGCGATATTTCTGTCTCAAAAGATTTCCTGCAAGAAGGAGAAACTGTATTAATCATCGATGACTTCCTAGCAAATGGACAAGCTGTCCTTGGATTACTTGAAATTATCGAGCAAGCAGGAGCTACTACTGCTGGTGTAGGTATTGTTATTGAAAAAGGTTTCCAGCCTGGTGGGAAATTGATTCGCGAAAAAGGTATTCGCGTAGAATCACTAGCCATTATTCAATCCTTGGAAGATGGCAAAGTAGAATTTTTAGAAGGTGCACCTACATATGAATAATATATTTAAAAACACCACACTTGGCTTACAGCACGTATTAGCAATGTATGCAGGAGCAGTTATTGTACCTCTTATAGTAGGAGGGGCTCTTGGGCTCAGCTCAGAGGAGTTAACCTATTTAGTTGCAATCGATATTTTAATGTCCGGAGTTGCAACTATTTTACAGGTAATGAGCAATAGATTTTTTGGGATTGGTTTACCAGTAGTTTTAGGATGTACATTTACAGCAGTGGGACCAATGATTGCAATCGGTGGGGATTATGGAATATCTGCTATTTACGGAGCAATTATTGTTTCTGGTATTATTGTTATTTTGATCAGTGGTTTTTTTGGTAAGTTAGTTCGATTTTTCCCACCAGTAGTAACCGGCTCAGTTGTTACTATTATTGGAATTACTCTAATTCCTGTTGCTATTAATAACATGGGTGGAGGACAAGGTGCAGAAGATTTCGGTTCTATTCAAAACGTATTATTGTCATTTGGTACGCTAATTTTTATTGTTTTATTATACAGATTTTCCACAGGGTTCGTTAAAGCTATTTCTATATTAATAGGTATTATTGGCGGAACGATCGCTGCTTATTTTATGGGTATTTTAGATTTTACCGCTGTGAAAGAAGCAGACGTTTTTCATATGATTCAGCCTTTGTATTTTGGGATGCCTACATTTGAATGGTCTCCTATTCTTACGATGACTCTAGTAGCTATCGTTTCGTTAGTAGAATCTACAGGGGTATATTTTGCACTTGGGGATATGCTTGGAAAAAAAATAGAGAAGAAAGATTTAACAAAAGGTTACCGAGCTGAAGGAATTGCAGTGGTATTAGGTGGATTCTTTAACTCATTCCCATATACTACATTTTCACAAAATGTAGGACTCATGCAGATTTCTGGAGTTAAAACACGCAAGGTTATTTATATTGCGGGAGGTATGCTAATATTTCTAGGGTTTATACCAAAGATATCTTCACTTACTACAATCATTCCAGAGGCTGTACTAGGCGGGGCGATGATTGCAATGTTTGGGATGATAATCTCACAAGGAATTAAAATGCTAAGCACCATTATTTCCGATTCAGATTCACCTGATAACGCTATGATCATTGCGTGTTCGATTGGTATAGGTCTAGGTGTAACGGTTGTTCCTGACTTATTCATATCCTTACCAGAGAGTGTCCGAATCTTAACAAGTAATGGTATTGTAGCGGGAAGCTTCACGGCAATCATATTGAATATATTGTTCAATATGCTACCTACTAGAAAGAAAAAACAGTAGATTCAGAATAATAAATGCTTATAAACTGATAGTGTTGTATGATAAAGGTAACTACAATTATTGGAGGAATGTTTATGTTAGTAACTACAACGCCTACCATTGAGGGAAAGACAATTGAAACATATCACGGCATCGTGTCTGGAGAAGCTATTATGGGAGCAAATGTTGTACGAGATCTTTTTGCCTCAGTAACAGATATAGTAGGAGGAAGAAGCTCTGCTTATGAAAATAAGCTATCTCAAGGCCGAGAAATAGCTATAGAGGATATGAAGACTCTTGCTAGTAAGCTTGGAGCTAATGCTGTAATTGGTGTAGATTTAGACTTTGAAACAATCCGTGAGGGCATGATGATGTGTGTAGCTACAGGTACTGCAGTTACATATAGGGACTGATTAGTTAAAGTCAAAAGTCGTAAACCCAGCCTAGGGTTTACGACTTTTTTTGAGAGTTCTTTTTTTATACTATAGTACTATTTAAATAACTATTACGTAAGTCGAAATAATATATGGATTTGCAAGAATAATACTAGGTGAGGTCAACATCATGAGAATTAGAGATTGGAATCGTAGTTTACAGGTTCGTTTGTTTGGTGAATTTTTTAGTAATTTAAGCTTTTGGATGGTCTTTCCGTTTTTAGCTATCTATTTTGCAGATGAATTCGGGGCTAGTATGGCAGGGGTATTGCTGGTCTTATCCCAAGTGTTTTCTGTTGGAGCTAATTTAATCGGGGGTTATTGTGCGGATCGATTCGGTAGAAGGACGATGTTATTTTTCTCTGCAACCGCAGAAGGTTTTGCTTTTATTTTATTTGCCTTTGCTAATTCTCCTTGGTATGATTCACCAATGCTTAGCTTTGTCGCATTTACGATAGCGGGTATGTGCGGATCATTTTATCACCCTGCAAGTCAGGCAATTGTTGCTGATGTTGTGCCAGAAAAGGATAGAAGTACGGTGTTTTCTGTATTTTATACATCTATTAATATTTCGGTTGTCATTGGACCTATAGTGGGAGCTGTTTTATTCTTTAATCATCGTTTCTTATTGCTTCTAATATCAGGCGTTATCTTCTGTTTAGTAGGATTAGCACTACGTTTCCTAACAGAGGAAACATTAACAGATGAGGTAAAGCAGCAATTAAAAGAAAGTGGTGGAAACGGTTGGGTTCAAGTAGTTATTAATCAAATAAAAGCATATGGACTAATTGTTAAGGACAAAGTATTTTTCCTATTTATCATTGCGGGAATCTTGCTAGCCCAAACATATATGCAGTTGGATATGCTAATTCCTGTCTATATGAAGGAAGCAATTGATGTTCAAGTTCTTGGTAACCTATTTGGTCGTGAATGGGCGGTAACTGGAGCAGGCTCCTTCGGTATACTTTTATCTGAAAACGGCTTATTAGTAGTTATTTTCACCGTGTTTGTCACTCGTTGGATGACGAAGTATCCGGAGCACAAAGTATTCTTCTTGTCGTCGCTCTTATATGCGATTGCCATGCTCATCTTCCCTATGACGGCTAACTTCTGGGTATTCGTGTTTGCTATGGCTGTATTTACTTTAGGAGAACTAGCAACAGTAGGATTGCAGGAAAGCTTTGTATCTAAGCTAGCACCAGAGGATATGCGTGGACAGTACTTTGCGGCCGCTAGCTTAAGATATACTATAGGGAGAACGATAGCACCGCTTGTTCTGCCGCTTGTCACATGGGTTGGCTTCACGTGGACGTTTGTTCTACTTGCTGTTTTGGCATTACTCAGCGGATTTATCTATCTACTAACGTTTAAGGAATACTACAAAAGACAAAATAGTCTAGCGAAAAGTAGCGAATTATAACAACAGCCCCGACGTATCAT
>NZ_JAMAWN010000021.1:0-65904 GCF_023713305.1 Psychrobacillus sp. MER TA 171
TTGCGTCACCTCTAGTTAGTTTTACTCATTATACTATGATAAGAGGATGTAAGATAAAGAAAAAGCGATTGCGTGAACAGGTTCACGCAATCGCTTTAGTAATTTCATTGACTTTTTCAGTGCCCTCTCAACTGTCGGGGTCATCTTTTGGATGTTCTTTTCGTATTAACAAATAGTAATACTAAAATTATTCTTTACCATGTACTACCTGTCCTATTCTCATTTTTCGATGTTTAGATACTCGTCTTTTAATATTATCGAATGATATACACTATCTACTAGTTCTCCTTTTATCATTTCCCTTTTACGAAGGATTCCTTCACATGTCATGCCTAAACGACTAAATACTTTTCCAGAAGCACTATTCTTAACCTCGTATCCAACATACACTCGCTCTAAACCAAGTACTTCGAAGGCTAATTTTAGGATTAGTTTCCCCATTCAATGAAGTAAAAGCTCAATCTTCGTCAATCGCATCAATCCATATGCTGCCACCGCTTACAGTAACAAGATAGTTTCTTTCGACACCGGCAGTGTTTTCAAAGCGGATAAAAGTAGTGCCATCGTGTATTGCTGACATCGTCACATGGTTCCCTTCTACAATCTCCACAGTTACAACTGATTTATCCTCAGCCGAGAAGGTCCATTTTCCCTCGTCAAGGTACATTTCCATAGTGTCATCTATTTTGGTGAAGGCAAAAACTGCAATAAAAACGGCAGCTATAATAGCAAGGGCAGTGATGCAATGCTTCTTCTTATCCAGCAAAATAAAAACAAAAAAAACTGCCAGAGCAAGGCAGAATACGGCGCTTAACAGATGATTCGGGAAATTGGCCTGTGCAGCTCTGAAATAGTGCACGCTTGCCCAAGAAAGATACCCAGTAGCCACAGACAAAACTAAAACGCTGATCCAGTTCTTCTTTTTAAGTTGGAATGCTATTGCAGCACCAGGTAAGGTCAGGACGGTAATTTTAAACCAATAATCATAATAACGGAATATGTCCCAACCGTATGCATAAAACGGAACCTCAATCAAATAAATGAGGGGCTGGCTGACAAGGAAGAACACGAAACATTTAAGTGAGGCTTCCCACCACTTTTTGCAGTTAACAATGATAAATATAGCAAATAGAAACCACCAGTCAGGATAAACGGCTATGTCCTGAAAGGAGGTGTCTTGTAAAAATGAAACCTGATTGATCAATGCAGTATATAATGCTGTAATAACAGCTAAAATGATAACTTTTGGCCATTTCATATTAAATTCGCCAAAGTATTTTTTAATCGTTTGCATGTTTTCTCCTTTTAATAAACCTTGTTTAAAGATAATTTTAACAGGCTTGAATTTTTCTCTATATTTTATCTAGAACAAATTTTACATTGTCTGTTTTCTTATTGGTTTGGGCCACTCATAAGCAATGCCATATCGGATGGTCAAAGACGATTTTATTAACTACCTAGCTAGTATAGTATATCAATATAATTTCTCACATGTGTGGAGTAGTTCTATGTTTTTTACTCAGAAAAGTTCAACAAAGGATGCTAACATTATCCCCTAACAATAGCTATCTAATCGTTTCTTCACAATATCTGGAGTCGTTCAGGAAGTAAAATAATTGTTTTACAGCAAGATATGGATAGTGAAAACAGTACCGCAGTGATAAATTTAGGGCAACGGATTTGGCCCTTCAAACAGATTCATCAATTGCTAATAATCGATCGGCAGCTTTTTAATAGGGGTAAATATATGATAGTCCGAATCAAGCTGATGAACGCTATTAAACGCTTGAATAAGTTCTATATCTGATTGTTCTCTTTCTTGCTTTGAAATTTTCAAAAATCTTGCGAAGTCGGTTTTAAATACATCCCCTACATCAAGAAGGTCACCAGAGTATTGGAACTTAGCACAAAATATTTGCGGCACATCTATGTTGAAGTAGAAAGGTTTATCTATTTGTATATCATATGGAATGCCAAATAGAGCATTGAAGCGTGTTGAATTTGAACGGCAATTGGAATAGACCATAAAACAAGGTCCAGATATGGTCTCATCTATTGTTTCTAAGAGCATTTTCGAATGAGCGTGAATTTGTGCTTTGTAATCCTCACATGCCAAATCAACTTCAAATGCGATGCCCGTCAACCTGATAGCATCAAATTCCATTAAGGTAAAATCTGTTACTACATCACCATTAATGTTTTTTACAGGGCGTTTAACGACTGAAGGTATAGGTTCTAGAGATATGTCGGTATCTTTTTCTTTTAGTGAGCTAGGAGCTAATTGAAATTGACGTTTAAAAGCACGAGTGAATGAAGATTGTGATCCAAAGTTTAACTGATAAGCAATCTCCGTCAATGATAATCGGTCTTCTTGTATTAATTTAACCGCACTATTTAACCGTCTTAACAATATGTATTGGTTCAAGGAACAACCCATAATTGCAGAAAAAAGTCTATGATAATAAAATTTCGACATGTTGAAGTTTTTAGATACAGACTCCAATGACAAAGGTTCCTCAATATGATCTTCAATAAAAGTTAAAGAGTTTTCAATAATTTTATAATGATCCATAAGGGTTCCTTCCCTTCATTTTTAAGGTATTCCGACAAAAAATTGCTGATATGATAAATCATTTCAAGGAGGTAAATGTAATGAAAAAGGATAGAATAAATGGAATATTAATCGGTATATTTTATATCGTGGCAGCAGCCAGTGCTGTTATGGCTGTACTATTATATCAGCCGTTACTATCAGGAGATTGGTATATGGCTGTGGTGAATGGTTCGAAAACAGCCGTTTTGGTTGGTGTTATGAATGACATCTTGCTCATTATAACTGCAGTTGGAACCGCTGTTATGTTATTTCCGTATGTACGACTATGGAATGAACATACCGCATTAGCTTATCTTTGTTTTCGATTTATGGAGGCTGTTTTTATAGCGATTGGCGTGGTGAGTATATTAGGTTTGCTAGGTCTTAGTTCTGCTTACGGAGCTGGACAATTTGTTAATGAAGGAGCATATCATCAAATAGGAAGCGTTCTTCAATCATTTCATGCTTGGACTTCTATATTAGGGCCGAATTTAATGCTCGGCTTGAATACACTCTTGTACAGTTATTTATTATATAAAACGGAAATCGTTCCAAAACCGCTAGCGTTATTTGGAATGTTGACGGCTGTTATGGTATTCCTTGCTGGATTGCTCAATATGTTTGATATCATTGGCCCATTCTCTACTCTAAAGGGACTTATCGCCCTGCCAGTTGGCATCTATGAGTTAAGTTTGGCAACCTGGTTAATTATAAAAGGCTTTAATACAAAGAAATTAGAGATATTAAGAGGAAGCAGGAGCTATGCTGAGTAATGCACTAAGAGAAAAAATTTACAATTTTCAATTCCATTCCTTTCAAAAAAATTCAAACCACATTGTTTACTTGATACCTTATTGATAAATTCACTCATTAAATATAATTCAGTTTATTCCTTAAAAATTCCTCATACGTAATTATCCCTTTCTTTTGCAGAGGATTTGTATTTTTCCCTTCAATTAATGAATTGTATAATTTCCCTGGGAGAGGAATGCTTAAAACATCATTCGTTTCATTGTTCACCTTAATTTTTAACTCCGCCATTTCTCTTAATGTCATTATCTCTGGTCCACAGAAATCATCTAATTTCCCTTGTGGACCTTTATTAACTAAATCGATTAAATGTCTAGCAAATTCATTAACATCGATGCTTTGAAATTTAACCTTTCCAGGGATTATATATCTTTTAAAGAGAGGTTTTGATAAGAGTAAATCCTCAACAAAGCTATGAAACTGCGTTGCACGAGCAATTGTATAGGGTACAGAACTATTTTTTAATAATTCTTCTGCTTCGTATTTAAGTCTATAATATTGGAAGGGGATTTCCTCAATTCCTACAATTGATGGATAA
The DNA here is from genome assembly GCF_023713305.1 of Psychrobacillus sp. MER TA 171. Taxonomy (NCBI): domain Bacteria; kingdom Bacillati; phylum Bacillota; class Bacilli; order Caryophanales; family Bacillaceae; genus Psychrobacillus; species Psychrobacillus sp. MER TA 171. The sequence continues at coordinate 3,942 of NZ_JAMAWN010000021.1, forward strand.
ATAAACAGGTGTATATGATTCAGCTTGCTTAATAATTTTTCTAACCCAGCAACCTCAATGCTTTTAGAATTTTTTATCGGACTAGTTGCTGCGTGAATAATGACGTCCACATCTTTTACCGCTTCTTCTAAACCTTCACCTGATAATAAATCGCTATAAACCCATGGGAAGGCTTCTCCTTCTGGTTTTCTTCTCGAAGTTATTTTTACTTGATAGTCTAAATCTTTTAATTGCTTTAACAAAGCCGACCCTAATTTTCCGGTTGAACCAGTTACAAGGATTCTCAAGTACAACACTCCCATTCAGATGGATTATCTTACTATTGTAATATTCAAAAGTTGGTTACTTTATTCTAAGGTCCTACAATCATAGAACTTAGCCCTTTTTAGTATGCCTAAATATTTATTTTGGAATGTTATTAGACTAATTTTTATATGCTTTATTATAAATCCTTTCTTTACTAAAGCATCCGTTAATTGAATAGTAAAAGAGATACTATTTCGATTGTGTTTCTATCTAAAAAGGTAAAACGGTTAAAGGTATTGAAATGATAAGATACATTTAAATTGCCTTAATTAGAAAGGAGAGAATACATGATGGATATACTATTAAAATATATGTCTGACTTTACTTTAATCAGCGAAGATGAACAGCGGGCAATCTCAGAAAGTTTACGAATTGATGAATATAAAAAAGGACAATATCTTCTTAGACAAGGAGAACTTTCTGCTATTAAATGTTATTTCGTATTAATAGGGTGTGTTAGGCAGTTTTTTATAGATGAATCAGGTAAAGAAGTAACATCAAATTTTTTTACTGAAGAACAAGCTATTCCAATTATCAACGAAAAGACTCAAGGTGACTTATCAAAGTATTCATTAGTTTGTGTTGAAGATTGCAGATTAGTTGTTGGTGATATTGATTCTGAAAATACGATGTTAAACAAATACCCACAACTTGAAATAATGATCCGTAAAATGATGGAAATAAACGTTGGTGAAATACAAGATCAATTCGGTGAATTTATTGGTTCTTCTCCAGAGGAACGATACGAATCCATTTTAAGGAAACGCCCCGAGTTAATTGAACGTGTACCACAACATCAATTAGCTAGTTATCTTGGAATTACTCCTGAATCGTTAAGTAGAATAAAAAAACGTATTAAAAAAAATACATTATAAAAAAAATTCCATCCCACCAATTATCCTCCTTCAAAGTAGCAACTAAGCACCGAAGACTGACTTACCAAATATCATTGAACTATATATCACCCTTACCTTTTGTGTTTACAAATAAAAAATTTATAAAGTATCTAGAAATTAACTTAAGTCAATGAACGGTTTTTATCCTCTTGTTATTATTAAAATTAATCAAAGATATTAACATTTGGAGGAGATTTTTATGAAGGCGATAGTTTGTGATCAATATGGTTCGCCCGATGTGCTTGTATTAAAAGAGATTAAAAAACCTTTCCCTACTGAGAACCAAGTATTGGTAAAGGTTAATTCAGCATCTTTAAATTTTGGCAACTTAGTTCTTTTGAAGGGCAAACCCTTCTTAGCCCGATTTGCGTTCGGACTAACGAAACCAAAATACTCTATTCCAGGAGGTGACATAGCTGGTACAGTTGAAGCTGTTGGGGAAAACGTAAAGCGATTTAACGTAGGTGATGAAGTATTTAGTGACCTCTCTACTTGTGGCTGGGGTGGTTTTGCTGAATATGTAACTGCACCAGAACATGCTTTAGCGCATAAACCCAACAATATTTCCTTTGAAGAAGCAGCTGCGACTCCTATGGCAGCTGTGACTGCCTTACAAGGCCTACGAGATAAAGGTGGGATTCAATCGGGGCATAAAGTATTAATTTATGGCGCATCTGGAGGCGTTGGTACTTTTGCGGTGCAAATCGCTAAATCATTCGGTGCTGAAGTAACTGGCGTATGCAGTTCACGAAACGTTGAAATATTGCGTTCTATAGGAGCAGATCATATCATCAATTATACAAAAGAGGATTTCGCACAACATAAGGAATCCTATGATTTAGTTCTCGGCGTCAATGGGTCTAATTCCCTTTCAGCTTATAAAAAGGTTCTAAAACCAAATGGGAAATTTGTTCACGTAGGAGGTTCTGAGTCTCAGCTTTATCAAACGTTAATTCTTGGGCCTTTTATTTCAATGACTGGAAGCAGGAAAATGAGTAGCCTATTACAGAGAGCAAATCAAAATGACTTAAATGATGTAAAAGAGTTACTTCAAAGTGGAAAAGTTAAACCAATAATTGATAAACGGTTTAAATTAAGTGAAATAACGGAGGCATTCAAATATTTCCAGGAAGGTCACGCTCAAGGTAAAGTAGTGATTACTTTATAATAAGTGCCTTGCTTCATCCATAAATAAAAAGCAGACGGAACTTAGAAGTGCGATACCAACACCTCTAACCCGTCTGCTTTTTAATTCACTATTACACTAACTCCAACCAAGTAACAACTTCACAGTGTGTTGTCTGCGGGAACATATCAACTGGCTGAATCTCCTGTGTCTTATAGCCGCCGTCCTCTAAGATGCGAAGATCACGCGCTAAGGTTGCTGGATTACAGGAAACGTATACCACACGTTTTGGGCGTTGTTCAATAATCGTTGTTAGTAGTGCCTCGTCGCAGCCTTTTCTTGGAGGGTCCACAACTAATACATCTGCTGTTTTCCCTTCCTTGTACCAGCGTGGGATGACTTCCTCTGCTGGGCCTGCTTCAAAGTACGTGTTCGTAAAGTCGTTTAGCTCGGCGTTTCTTTTTGCATCCTCAATTGCTTGGGGAACAATCTCCACACCAAGTACTTGCTTCGCTTTTTGTGCAAGGAACAAAGAAATCGTACCAATTCCACAATAGGCATCGATAACTGTCTCGTCACCTGCAAGCTGTGCATAATCAAGCGCCTGCTGGTATAACACTTCTGTCTGCTCTGGATTCACCTGATAGAAGGACCTAGCGGAAATTTCGAAGCGTACATCTCCGATTAGATCCTCAATCGTTGGTTTCCCCCACAATAGGTTAGTTTGATCCCCAAAGATCACATTTGTATTTTTGGAGTTTATATTTTGCATAATGGAGGTCACCTTTGGCTCTACCTCTCTAATTAGCTCAATAATCGCTTCCTTTTTGGAAAGCTTAGGATGCTTCGTCACTAGGACAACCATTACCTCGCCGGTAGCTCGTCCTTTACGTACTACTAAGTGGCGAAGCTGACCTTTCTTCGTATCCTCATTGTAAGGAATCAAGTCTAGCTCTAATGCCTTCTCTTTGAATGCTCTCATCAATCGGTCTGCTTCATCGGATTGAATTAGACAAGTCGGTGTGTCTGCAATACGGTGAGATTTTGCCTGGTAGAACCCTCCAATCACCTTTCCATCGACTAAGCCAAATGGAATTTGGGATTTATTGCGATATTCCCAAGGATTGTTCATTCCTTTTACCGGTAGTACTGGTGCATCAATCTTACCTAGTCTTTGCATGACATTTCGAACCATATTTTCCTTCCATTTCAACTGACCTTCATAATTGATATGCTGAAGCTGACAGCCACCACACTCATAAAATACTGGACATGGTGCTTCCACACGGAAAGGAGAAGGCTCTACAATATGAAGTAATTTAGCAAAGCCATAGTTTTTTAATGTTTTTACAACACGTACCTCTGCTTTTTCATCAGGAAGACCCCCGTGGATAAACAGTGGGTAGCCATCGACCTTTGCTACTCCTGACCCATCATGTGTCAAATCCTCTATATAAACTGTTAACTGATCATTCTTATTTACTGGTGTGTTCACGTTAAATCTCCGTTCTTGTGTAATGGATATTATTATATCAAATAAAGGCGTTCAATAGTATTAGGTAGCTTATGTATATAAATTTCCAACTAATTTTAGAAACAAGAAAAGCGGAATCGCCTGCACTGCCCCGACAGGCAAATGGGGAAAAGCGAGGAGGCAGCTCCTCAGCCACCGGAGCTTTTATCCATTTGACCCCGAGGGGCAAGGCGATGAAGCTAGACATCAAGAAAAGCGGAATCGCCTGTCACTGCCCCGACAGACAAATGGGAAAAGCGAGGAGGCAGCTCCTCAGCCACCGGAGCTTTTATCCATTTGACCCCGAGGGGCAAGGCACAGGTTCCGAATTTTATAATTTCCTAAACAACAAAAAAAGTAAGGAATTATTCCTTACTCATTTAACTTTAATATAGACGAATCCTCTATAACAGACCAGTGTTTATTAGGTAATACACTTTTGTTTAATCGAGTTACAAACCGTTCTGCCTCTTCATAATCATAAAATACTTTTACCATTTGGCTATTTGAGTTTTTCAACACTTCTGTAACACCATTTGTGTTACGTGCTATCACAAACATGGTCAACTCCAGGTTATGTCTTTAACAATAATATTGTTATAAGATTATTATCTCATATACTGGAAATATTGTATACATTATTTGGAAGATTTTAAAAAATTATTTTAACTAAATGGGAGTTTTTCTAATTTATTTCTCTATTAATTGACCATTCACAATTCCATTGAGCTGACTCCAATTCTCTATTTCATATGTTGGTATTATAGTTGTTGTGTTTTCCTTTTGGTTTGGATTAAACCAGCATGTATCTATTCCAAAATGGTTTCCACCTTGTATATCAGAAGTAAGAGAATCACCAACCATCAATACTTTAGACTTTTCTGTTATTTCTAATTTCTTAAATGTATATTCAAATATAGCAGGCTGTGGCTTTTGATAACCAGCTTCTTCTGAAGTGATGATAGCTTCAAACACATCCTTCAATGGTGAACTCTTGATCCTAGCATGCTGGGCAATTTGAAATCCATTTGTTAATATAGCTAAACGACTGCCAGCCAGACTAGCCAGCATTTCCTCCACCCCAGATATTAAGTGGATTTCTCTACCTAGATTTTCTATGTACTTATGACTTACTGCTTCCAAATCTAACTTTAGATTATGTTCTAAAAATAAACGTTTGAATCTCTCTATTTTAAGTATCTCTAGCGTTGTAACGCCCTGTTCTAATTCGTCCCATAAAACCTTACTAATTGACTTGTAGCTGCCTAAGTAATCTTGCAAACCGTTTGGCAGTCCATATTCTAAAAATAACTGATGGAATGCATTTCTTTCGGTCATTCCAAAATCGAATAAGGTATCGTCCAAGTCGAACAATATTACGTCATACTTCATTTATTTCTCCACCTCTCTAAGCTTATTTTAACACCTGGGAAGGAAATGAGCAGAAAAAAAGACCCCAACCTGAGGTCCTGGACAATTATTCATCTCTTACTGGTCCATCCATGGTAGATACCCAGAAGGCTATAATAATGGAGCCAATCAGTACTATGAAGGGAGCATAAAATATTAGGAATTCCATCATAACGTTCATTCCTCCTAAGCGTGATTTTTCTTTTTCCCTTTAACATAATCTTTGTTGAATAGAAATAGCTTTAGTAACAAATACAAGGAGGGGATTAATAAGGCTAGCCCTAGAACAAATGCAATGATTAATGAAATTGCCATGGCCTCATTTGTAAAGCTATCGTGTATAGATAAGTATGGATAAAGTAAATACGGTAAATGAGAATACCCATAAGCAAAAAAAGCGATTAAAAATTGTCCTGCCAGAAGTCCAAATGCTAGACCATATTTTTTCTTTTTCCACAGTAACCAAACGGTACCTAAGAACAGGAGGAAGGACAAACCAAACGTCCACCAAATATCAAGCATATTATTATAATGCTCCACATTGTGTGAGCGTAATTCTACCATTATTCCGCCTGCAGTTATAATCGTTGGAAAAGACCAAATCAATGCGTACTTTCTCATCAGTTGAGTTGCTTTTGGGTCCCCTGCCTTATTGGCATACCAAGTTAAAAAGACTGCAGAGATATACAAAACAGAGGTCAAGCTTAAGGCCACAATAGACCAAGTTAACGGACTAGTGAACAAGGCATCATAATTTAAACTTGGTGATCCGCTGATCATATCAACGAAACCGCCCTCTGAAATAGTTAGTACGATAGATAATGAAGCCGGTAGTAACAATCCAGATAAACCATACATAAAAGAATACCCTTTATGGCCTCTGGATCCATACGTTTCAAAGGCATAGTAGGACCCTCTGATGCCAAGCAATATTAATGCTATGCCCACAGGTACGAGAAGAGTAGTTCCATAATAGTAGGCAGTCTTAGGAAAGAAACCAATAATACCAACGAAGAAAAATACGAGAAATACATTTGTTACCTCCCATACTGGAGATAAGTATCGTTGAATAATATTGCTCAGTATATGTTGTTTACCAGTTATTAAGCTATATGCATTAAAGAAGCCGGCACCAAAATCAATGGAGCCTACTATTACATAACCAAATAGAAAAGCCCATAGAACGGTGAGACCAATAATCTCTAAACTCATGTAATATCACCGCCTTTATCTAATTTTCTATCCTCTATCTCCTGTTCAACAGGATTTCTACGGAACATCCGAGTAAGTACTACAACACTTCCAACTCCAAGAACTAAGTAAAGGCCAGCAAACAGAACTAACATAAAATCTACCTGCCCACTTGTTGTTGCTGCATCCTCCACCCTCATGATTCCTCTTAATATCCAAGGCTGCCTTCCTACCTCCGCTAGCCACCAACCTGCCTCAATTGCAATAATAGCAGCAGGTCCTCCTAAGACGAGAAGCCATCGAAACAACCTAGAATCTACAAAGGACCACTTTAAACGTTTACCTAACCAATAAAATGCGGAGAGAGCTGCCAGACCCATCCCAATTACTACCATAATATTAAAAAGATAATGGATATAAAGTGGAGGTCTTTCATCCACTGGGAACTGATCCAATCCAATAACCTCTGCAGTTGGGTTAGAGTAAGCTAATATACTCAAGGCATAAGGTACCTTAATAGCATATTTCACTTCCCCATCATCTAATATTCCAAACAAAACAAGTTCAGCATTTTCCTGTGTCTCAAAATGCCATTCGGCAGCTGCTAGTTTTTCCGGCTGATACTCCGCTAAATATTTTCCGGAAAAGTCGCCTATAATAGCAGTTGCAATTGAAAAGATTAATCCTAATTTTACAGTTAAATACAAAGCTTTTTTATGATAAACATGATTAGAACCCTTTAACAAACGGAAGGCTGCAATGGAAGCCAGTACAAAAGCAGATGTCATATATGCGGTTACCACTACATGGGCTACCTTCGTAGGCATCGCAGGGTTAAACATTGCTAGGATTGGATTAATGTTCACCATTTGCCCATTTACCATGTCAAATCCTTGCGGTGAATTCATAAAAGAATTTACGATCGTGATAAACACTGCGGAAAAGGAAGCCCCTACTGCAACTGGTATAAGCAATAATAAATGCTTCTTCTGATTTTCAAAACGATCCCAAGTGTAAAGATAAATTCCAAGAAAAATAGCCTCAAAGAAGAAAGCAAAGGTCTCCATAAACAAGGGTAGGGCAATCACATTGCCGGCTAACTCCATAAAATTCGGCCATAATAAGGAAAGCTGCATTCCAATTGCTGTTCCAGTTACTACACCGACGGCAACCGTAATAACAAATCCCCTTGCCCAGCGCCTTGCTAGTAATATGTAATGTTCATCATTCTTTTTTATACCAACCCACTGAGCAATCATAATCATTAGTGGAACTCCAACACCGATAGTCGCATAAATAATATGAAAAGATAAGGTTAACTCCGTTAAGACACGACTATAGAAAACTGAATCAGCATTTCCCATACTTGACTCTCCTCACCCTCCAAAAATTCTTCCAGCAATAGATAGTATCATAATACCTGCCACTACAAAGGCGAGCCACATTAAGTATCTCTCTTGTCTCTTATACACTAACCATTCCTCCTTTATGTTGCTCAGATATATTATTAAATTATTCCCAATATTATTGGATTCATAACCTTTTAGAGAGGAAAGTCAAAAATAAACTGGATGCAATGCATCTCCCCCTTTTTGAATCCATTAGTATGCTTACGTTTGTTCAATAAAAAAAGGCTTTACTCCTTTTTGAAGTAAAGCATCTGATCGTATCAGTTTTAGCGTTCAAATTCTATTTGTTCTATTTAGTCTAACATTCAAGGATGATTACCTTTTTTCGAATAAGTTGTATGGAGAAGTGCTCCTGAAAAAGCGTACGCAGTTACGAAGAACACTACAGATAATTAGAATAAAAGCCCCAAAAACTTTACTAAATCGTAAAATTTTCGAGGCCTTATTATGTTGAGGAGAGTTTTGTCAAAACCGCTTCATTTTATGGTCTATCTTGCTCACGAATCTCATCGATTGGAACAAAGACATCTATATGTCTATATAGGTTTTGGAATGTGGCAGGAATAGTTCCCCCATACTCTCCATCCAGATTTAAGAGAACCTTATCTTCGGAGGTCACTTTAATGTGCTGGGCTTTTTTATAAATGACATGAGGATCTTCTAAATGTTCTCCACGAATAGCTAAAGTGGCAAGTCTTATAAACTCTGCAATATTTACTTTCTTTAAGATAAGCAACGAGAAGTTCCCATCATTAATACTTGAATTTGGAGCAAGCTTCTCGAAGCCCCCTACAGAGTTGGTTAGACCCACAAGGAACATCATCGCTTCATCTTCGAATACTTCCCCATCATATTCAATTCGAACCTTCGTGGCATTAATCGATGGAAGCATTTCAATTCCTTTTAAGTAATAGGCTAGTTGTCCAAGCATTGTTTTTAATTTACTAGGAACTTCATAAGTAAGCTCTGTAATTCTTCCTCCGCCAGCAATGTTAATAAAATAACGGTCGTTTACTTGACCAACGTCCACTGGAATAGTATCACCCTGTACGATTATATCTACTGCACGTTTAATATCCCGAGGAATATGAACTGCTCGAGCAAAATCATTTGTCGTTCCCATTGGAATGAGACCAATCTTCGGGCGATTTTCAAATTCACTTACACCAGCAACAACCTCGTTCAGTGTTCCGTCTCCCCCAGCAGCAATAATTATATCAAAATTATTTTCTACCGCTTTTTTTGCTGCACTAATTGCATCTCCTTCACCAGTCGTTGCATGGCAGGACGTCTCATATCCAGCTATTTCTAAAGCCTCCAAAACTTCTGGAAGATGTTTCTTAAATAATTCTCTCCCTGAGGTAGGATTGTAGATAATTCTTGCACGCTTCATACGGATTTCCTTTCTACTTTACAATTTCTTCATTATAAAGACTCTATTTCCTCACAAAAAGTTCCTAACATATGAAAGAGCCGACTAAAGCCGACTCCCTTAAATATGCGATTCGCTTATTTTTGAAGAATAGGCAACCAGCTACTGCGAATTTCTTCGTAAACTGCCAAGTGAAACTCTTTGTTTGCTATAAATTCCTGTGTCATTTGCTCATAAAATTTCTTTTGGATATCTTCGAATGCCGGGTCTTCCTTATCAGGAAACTTGGCTCTTCCTTCCATCACAAATTTTTGAACCATCTCAGCACGAGGACCCCATTTAGAAATTACTTCTCCGTCCTGACTTAACAATAAATAAACTGGAATGGAGCGCCCTCCATTTGTTAAGTACTGGTCCATCAGCTCTAGATTCTCATCGCGGTAGACAGTGCGAATGTCCAAATTTCCAGCTTCTGCAATCTTTCGTACGATAGCATTATTCATCATGGCATCACCGCACCAGTCTTCTGTGATAACTAATATATGCGGCTTTTCTGTTTTTAATATCTCAATGAATTCATCATCCGCTGGAACTTGAAATTGGTCGTATATACGAAAGGATTCCTCTTTTTTGGTAGTCATATCATTCATATACTGCTCTAAGGTTTTAGCTTCTTCAAAATATTGTTGTTCAGTTTTCAATGAAAAATCCCCCTTTTTCCTTAAGTATACTTTCTTTAGCCACTTGTTTCAAACAAGTTGTTGACACGCGACCTGTTCAGGATTAAAGTAGTTATTATTTTACATCCAATAAAAGGAAGTGTCCCAATGGAGAAAAAGCTCTCTTTTTCACCGCCTGTTGTGATTGCAAGTAGCTTTGCCACCTTGATCTTTCTAGGAACAGTTTTGATGAAGCTTCCTTTTGCTACGACAAATCCGATTTCCTGGGTAGATGCATTCTTTCTAGTTACATCTGCTACCACGGTTACAGGTCTCAGTGTTTTTGATCCTGGTAGTACTCTAACCATGTTTGGGGAAATTGTTTTACTAGTCTTAATTCAATGTGGTGGTATTGGGTTAATGACGTTTGCAGTCGCTATACTTATTCTTCTTCGCAAAAAAATTGGCTTGCAGCACCGAATTTATTTGCAGGAATCTTTTAATCAGCCTTCTATTGGAGGTATCGTCAAGCTAGCTAAGCATATTCTCTTATTTGTTCTTCTTACAGAGAGTATTGCTATCGTCTTCTTAACACTCCACTGGATACCAAGGTTTGGCTTTGGAGATGCATTATATTATAGTTTGTTTCACGTAATTTCTGCTTTTAATAATGCAGGCTTCTCTTTGTTTCCGGACAATTTAATGGGCTTCACTAGTGATCCTCTAGTTATATTGATTATTACTAGTCTAATAATCATTGGAGGAATTGGATTTGTCGTAGTAATAGATATCTCTCGCAAGAATAAATTTCGTGCATGGTCACTACATACCAAGCTTATGATCGTGGGCACATTAATAATAAATACAATAGCTACACTTATTCTTTTAATCTTAGAGTTTAATAATAATGATACAATTGGCAAAATGGGAATCTTCGAGAAGATAATGACCTCCTACTTTAATGCAGTAACTCCAAGAACGGCAGGCTTTAATATGATCGATTATGGCCAAATGGAGGACCCATCTCTATTATTCACAATGCTTCTCATGTTTATCGGTGCAGGTAGTGCCTCTACGGCTTCTGGCATAAAGCTTACTACCTTTATTGTCATCATAGCAGCAACGTTTGCATTTTTCCGTCAGCAGGAGGATCCAGTGCTATTTAAAAGGTCCATCTCACGAGAAATAATTATTAGGTCTCTCGTTATTAGCACAGTTAGCTTAGCAACCGTTTTTATATTTGCTTTTGCTTTAACTATAACAGAGCAGCTTCCTCTGCTCCCTTTGCTATTTGAAGTGTTTTCCGCATTCGGAACTGTTGGTATCTCAATGGGCATTACCTCTCAGCTTTCAGAGTTAGGCAAGGTATTCATTTGTGTGTTGATGTTCTTAGGCAGAATTGGACCACTCACGTTATTTTTCATCTTAACTAAACCGAAAAAGGTTAAATATAAATATCCAAATGATCAGGTGTTTACCGGTTAAGGATAGAAACACCCCTGCACTAGCCTGTCTGCAGGGGTGTTTTTTTATAATCGGACGGTTATATGCAATAATCGGTCGGTTCTGGCTAAAAATCGGTCGGTTTTCTCTTATAATCAGTCGGTCCTGCACGATAATCGGTCGGTTTCTCCTCATAATCGGTCGGTCCAAGTCCATGCCGCCCTCACTGGCTGAGACAGTTTTTCTTAGTCCCGTCCTTAAAGGTAATGACTTCATGTATTCTCGTATGTATGTTGTCATTTTTATAGAAGATTGCACTGCCGTCTGGTAGGGCATAGATTGGTCTATCCTTAGAAAGAGTCAGCAGCTCATCATCTGATTCTGGGCGATAGTGAACCTCTACACTAAAATCGACTAATTCTAATCCCTGCAAAATAATTGTGTCGGGGTAGTCTTCATCCTTTGTTAATATGCAGTCTGTGCAAAAAGCTAATGCACCTGCGCTATAGCCAATCATTAAGCCTGGAAAACTACTAATTGCTGCAGTCAGCTCTTTATCCAAAATAACCTGAAGTAAACGCTCAGGTTTTCCTCCTATAATATAAAGAACATCATACTCTTCCATCATATTAATCATGTCTTCTTTTGGTAGCTTTTCATGCAATAAACCAAGCGTCACGTTTGGAATACGTGTAAACGCCTGCTGCAGGCTTTCCATCCAACTTTCATATCTAGATTCATCTGTTGCAAAGGGTACGACCAATACTTTCGCATTCGGACTAATTTTACACTCTAATTCTTCAAAAACGTCATCAAGCTCACCCTTTAAAACATGTCCCCCGCCAATAAAACATAGCTCCATCCCCATCACCCTTTCTCAAATATTATCTCATCATAGCATCTATAATTATAAAATTAAATATATTTACAGCTTTGATAAGTAGCTGAATGTGGAGGAGCTTTTGCTAACATGCATCAAAAAAGCGAGTAAGTGGTCAGGAAATCTGATCACTTACTCGCTATGATTATCTTTAGGATTTTATCGTTTCACGATTTCTTCGTTTAGGATTTTGTTAACAAGAGGTGGATTCGCTTGACCTTTTGTTGCTTTCATAATTTGTCCTACTAGGAAGCCGATGGCACGATCTTTACCGTTTTTAAAGTCTTCAATCGATTGTGGGTTAGCATCTAATGTAGCCGTTACGATTTCACGTAGAGCGCCTTCGTCTGAAATTTGTACTAAGCCTTTAGCTTTTACTACTTCAGCAGCATCTCCGCCGTTATCCGCAAGCTCTTTAAATACTTTCTTCGCGATTTTAGAAGAAATTGTACCATCTGAGATTAGCTTAATCATGCCAGCCAGATTAGAAGGAGTAAGCTTGATATCCTTCAATTCTTTTTGGTCTGCGTTTAAGTAAGCTGAAACCTCACCCATTAACCAGTTGGAAGCAAGCTTCGCATCTGCCCCTAGAGCAATCGTTTCCTCGAAGAAATCTGACATTTCTTTTGTTAAAGTAAGTACCATTGCATCGTATGCAGGTAAGCCTAGCTCCTCGATATAACGAACTTTACGTGCATCTGGAAGCTCAGGAATTTCAGAGCGAACTCGTTCTCTCCAAGCATCATCAATGACAATTTGCACTAAGTCTGGCTCTGGGAAGTAACGGTAATCATCCGCTCCTTCTTTAACACGCATTAAAAGAGTTTTACCAGTTGACTCATCATAGCGACGAGTTTCTTGTGGAATTACCCCACCTGATAATAGAACCTCTGCTTGACGAATTTGTTCATGCTCAAGACCACGACGAACAAAGTTGAAGGAGTTTAAGTTTTTAAGCTCTGTTTTCGTACCGAATTTTTCTTGACCATATGGACGTAAGGAAATGTTCGCATCACAACGAAGGGAACCTTCCTCCATTTTACAGTCAGAAACTCCTGTGTATTGGATGATAGATTTAACCTTTTCAAGATAAGCATAAGCTTCCTCAGGAGTGCGGATGTCTGGCTCTGATACGATTTCAATCAAAGGAGTACCTTGACGGTTGAAGTCAACAAGAGAGTATCCATTGCTTGTATGTGTAAGCTTTCCTGCATCCTCTTCCAAGTGAAGACGAGTAATACCAATACGTTTCTTTTCTCCGCCCACTTCAATTTCTACCCAACCATTTTCACCGATTGGCTTGTCAAATTGAGAGATTTGGTAAGCCTTTGGATTATCCGGATAGAAGTAATTTTTACGGTCGAATTTAGTTATAGGTGCAATGTCCATATTAAGTGCAAGAGCGGCTCTCATACCCCACTCAACTGCTGTTTTATTTACAACAGGTAATACTCCAGGGTAACCTAGGTCAATTACATGTGTATTTGTATTTGGTTCTGCTCCAAAGTGAGCTGGTGCTGGTGAGAACATTTTAGAGTCTGTTTTTAACTCTACATGAATCTCTAATCCAATAATCGTTTCAAAATTCATTATTTTGCTCCCTCCCATATTTGCGGAGTTTGTTTATGGAAGCTTGTTGCTTGCTCATAAGCATGTGCCACACGATAGATAGTTGCTTCATCAAAGTATTTACCGATAATTTGTAATCCTAGTGGTAGACCGTCTGAGAATCCGCAAGGAATAGAAATTCCAGGGACGCCAGCAAGGTTTACTGGAATTGTTAAAATATCATTGGCATACATCGTTAATGGATCCTTAACATTTTCCCCAATTTTAAATGCTGGAGTTGGTGTCGTTGGTCCAATGATAACATCGTATTTATCAAATACATTGTCAAAGTCTTGCTTGATCAAAGTACGTACTTGCTGTGCTTTTCTGTAGTAAGCGTCATAAGAACCAGCGCTAAGTGAATAAGTTCCTAGCATGATACGACGTTTTACTTCATCACCAAAGCCTTGTGCACGAGTTTCTTTATAAAGCTCCATTAAGTTTTCTACGTTGTCTGCACGGAAGCCATAACGAATTCCATCAAAACGAGCTAAGTTAGAGGAAGCTTCTGAAGAAGACAATAAATAGTAAGCTGCTAAAGCGTACTTAGAATGTGGTAACGATACTTCTTCCCATGTTGCTCCAAGTGATTCTAAAACTTTTAGAGCGTCAAGTACAGATTGCTTAGATGCTTCTCCGACACCTTGTCCTAAATATTCTTTAGGAACAGCAATACGAAGTCCTTTAATGTCACCTGTTAATGATTTAGTAAAGCTTGGTACTTCCACATTTGCAGAAGTAGAGTCACTTGCATCTAAACCAGAAATAGCCTCTAGTAAAAAGGCATTGTCCTCTACATTACGTGTAACAGGTCCGATTTGATCCAAAGAAGAAGCAAATGCCACTAATCCAAAACGTGATACTCGGCCGTATGTTGGCTTCATCCCAACCACTCCACAGAATGAAGCTGGCTGACGAATAGATCCACCAGTATCAGATCCTAATGAAAATGGTACCTCTCCTGCTGCTACAGCTGCAGCCGAACCACCTGAAGATCCACCAGGTACATGATTTAAATTCCAAGGATTTCTTGTGTTTTTAAAGGCAGAGTTTTCATTCGAAGAGCCCATTGCGAACTCATCCATGTTTAACTTACCAATTGTTATTAATCCAGCATCACGTAGTTTATGTACAACAGTTGCATCATAAATAGGGTTAAAGCCTTCTAAAATTTTACTTGCACAAGTAGTTTCAATACCTTCTGTTACGATATTGTCTTTTACTCCGATTGGCATTCCGAAAAGGGGGCCTCTTTCCTCGAAAGGAACTTGATCCATTTCTTTTGCTTGTGCAGTTGCTTGCTCTTCATTTAATGCTAGAAAAGCTTGAACTTCTCCGTCCACTTTATTAATTCTTTTAAAGGATTCAGCAGTTAGCTCTTCAATAGATACTTCTTTCTTTTTGATCAAATCTTGAAGTTCTACTGCTGAATGTTTGAATAATGTCATCAGATGCCCTCCTAACTTTTTCTTATTCGATAATAGTTGGTACTTTTACTTGTCCTGCTTCTTCTTCTTTAACATTTTTCATCATTTTCTCACGCTCTAAGCCAGGTACTGATTTGTCCTCACGAAGCACATTTACTAATGGTAATACATGAGTAGTTGGAGCTACATCAGTAGTGTCTAATTCGTTCAGCTCATCTGCAAACTTAGTAATTGCAGCTAGTTGCTCTGCAAACATCTCCGCTTCTTCTTCAGTAATAGCAAGTCTAGCTAAATGCGCAACATGTTTTACTTCTTCTTTTGAAATATTCGCCAATTTTTACACCTCCGAATTCAATAAACCATAACAATAATCATATCATTTTTCACACTAGTTGAACAGAGTACGCATCGTTTCCTTAATGGTTATAGATATGAACAAATGCGTCCTCTTCACCTGCCTCTTTAACTAGCAATGCCTCAGCACCATCCAATGAGTTCACTTGAATTTCTACATTCATTGAAGCAGGGAAATTGGCTTTCATATATCCCGCAAGCTGCTGTGTAAATCCAATTAACTCTGCAGATCCAAAAAACTGTATTGGTATTTCAATAGTTAGCTTCTGTAGTTGCTCGTCCTTAAAGTATCCTGTGCCAATAACACTAGTATAATTAGAGAAATACTCTTCCACATCCCGCTTAAAGTTACTAAAGACTGTATTTAAGTCACGATATTTTTTTTCAGCCTCGGAAGACGGGAACATAATATATTCTTCATTGATAGGCTTCCAATCAGACAGGTTGCCACCTTTAGAAGCAACACCGTATTCAAAATAAGTACCTGGAACAATAGCATTATTACTATTTTGTTTAAACAAACCTACAACAATAGGTACCTCTTCCAGGCCAGCTATTTTTCTCATACGACTAACAACCTCTTCAGCTATTCTTTCCCCATTCTGCTTGATTTGCTCATCTGTTAGGGCTTGTTCATAGACTGCCCCATATTCTTCCTTTGTATAATAATAAATTGAATTTAAGGAAAGACCTACAGATACTCCCGCTAGTCTAGCTTTATTGTCCACTACCTCTAAATAGTTTTGTTCGACAATATGTGTAATGTAAACAGGAGTTTTTAATGCTTTTTCTTCTCCTGTCAGACCCTCTGCATTCGGATTTAACCCATCCTTTGTTTGTCCCTCTCTTGCAAGCCAAGATTTTAAAGTATCTCCTTTTAAGTATTGTCCTTCTTGGAACATATACTTATCTGGTGAAAATTCTGTTTGAGAAATTCGAAATAGACCTAATTCTACTTCTTTCATGTCGTATTTCGTATTAAGATTTGAGACAACTAATCCTCTGCTTGCACTCTCTTCATACGGCATCAAAGTACGATAATAGGTTTCATCCAGCTGAATGCTTGGAATCACGACTGTTTTCGCTTCTTCCTCCGTATTTTGCACAACTTCTGTATCGTTTTTTTGATTCGGAGTACATCCCGTTATAACTAACGCCAAAATCAAAAGAGCTAACACTAAATATTTTTTGGTCATGCTTTTAACTCCTTTTATCCTTCTAAATGGTCCAATAGCTTTTGCTCATCCCAGACTTCAATACCAAGACTAGTAGCCTTTTCTAGCTTAGATCCAGCATCCTCTCCTGCAATAACTAAGTCTGTTTTTTTACTTACGCTGCCAGCTACATTACCACCTAATGATTCTATTTTTTCTTTTGCCTCTGGACGTGTCAATTGTGTGAGTTTCCCTGTTAAGACAACCGTTTTACCGGCAAATGGACTGTTTTCCATTGTAGCAGCATCAATAACTTTACCTGTGTATCTCATTGCTAATCCTGCTTCTTTTAATCGCTCAATTAGCTTTTGAACCTCTTCCTGTTCAAAATAAGTTACAAGAGAATCTGCCATCTTTTCACCAATTTCATGAATGTCAGTAATTTCATCTCGTGTAGCATGCATTAGTGCATCAAAATCTAGGAACTTTTCAGAAAGAATTTTTGCAGCCTTTTCACCAATATGGCGTATGCCCAATCCAAATAATACTCTCTCCATTGAATTGGATTTTGAAGTTGTAATAGCCTCGACAAGATTAGTAGCAGATTTCATACCCATTCGCTCTAGCTTTACCAAGTCCTCGATCGTAAGCTTATATAAGTCCGAAACATCCTTTATAAGTTCTTCTCTATAGAGCTGTTCTACAACCTTACCACCTAGACCTTCTATATTCATCGCATTGCGGGAAGCAAAGTGATAAATTCCTTCACGAATTTGAGCTGGACATTGCGGATTAACACATCGTAGAGCGACCTCTTCTTCAATACGTATCAGTTCACTATCACATGCAGGACAGTTTGTCGGCATTTCATAAGGGACTAGATTATCCTTTCTTTCTTGAAGGATTACTCCCACTACTTCTGGGATGATGTCCCCAGCTTTTCGAATGATTACTCGATCGCCTATTCGTATATCCTTTTCGCGAATAAGATCCTCGTTATGCAAGGAAGCTCTTTGTACTGTTGTACCTGCCACCTGTGCTGGTTCTAACAATGCAGTTGGAGTAACTACACCAGTTCGCCCCACTGTTAAGTCGATTCCAATTATCGTCGTAACTACCTCTTCAGCAGGGAATTTGTAGGCAATAGCAAAACGTGGACTTTTAGCTGTGAAGCCAAGCTCATCTTGCTGCGAGTAATTATTCACCTTAATCACAATTCCATCTATCTCATAAGGAATATCATTTCTTTTGGTCGTCCATTTTTCAATAAAAGCCATAACCTCTTCAACGGAATGACATTCTCTCGTTTCGTTATTAGTAGGTAATCCTAGCTTTCTCATATACTTAAGGGCTTCCGAGTGATCGTCAATATTAAACTCTTCCCCGTCCCCCCCCATGCCATAAATGAACATGGACAAATTACGGCTTGCAGCAATTTTAGGATCTAGCTGACGCAAGGAACCAGCAGCTGCATTGCGCGGATTCGCAAATAATTCTAACCCATCTTCTGCTCGTTGTTCATTTAGCTTTAGGAAAGAAGATTTAGGCATATAAGCCTCTCCTCTAGCCTCTAGCGTTACATTTTCCTGTAAACGTAAAGGGACAGCACGAATCGTTTTAATGTTACTCGTGATATCCTCACCTGTATAACCTTATAGGTAAAACTGCTTTTGTACAAATACGTGGAAAGCCCATCTAATACTGTTTTCTTCATGATTTTTTTAAATTTACTACTTAGACAACCACATGAATTATATTATGCACTAATTTCTATTGAAAATCGACTATTTTTCTACTATTAAGCATTATAGGTAAAATGATAATTGTAAATTTATGTCGTAAATGTTATGTTATTTTCAGAATATTCTACAAGGAGGACATTATGTATTTAATAACTGAAAGAAATTGTCATGATGGCATTTATTATGAAAAATCATTTTTTTCCGAAGAAGGGGAGATATCTTCAAAAGAAATAGTACATTTTCGAAATGCAAAATTACAATATAACGGTATTGAATATGTCTTTCTTTACGATACAGAAATGAATCCCATACCCGAAACATTTGATTATTTAAACTTTGAGCTTCAAGACGCTTCTCCTAATCATCGGTATACAGCCTTAACAGCGTTAAAATTCTTATATTGCTTTTTAGAACTATATAGTTTAAAACTTGAGTCTCTTTCAAAAAACGACATAAAAAATTTATATTCATTTCTTCAAGGAGTATCAAAAGAAGGAACTTTATATCAATTGAACTTAGCCACTTCACGGAGTCATTCCACTGTCAAAACTTATACTACTTTGTATAGAAGTTTCATTTCATATTTAGGTTACAAAGAATCACCTCTCCTCCAAAAAAGCAAAAATTATAAACTTATATATAATGACGAATCGGATACACCTATGAAAATATTTCAATATGATACAAGTCTTACAGATTACAAAACTGAAATAAGTACACCAAGATATATAAGTATTGCGGACTTGAAAGAAATTCTTACTGTAATTAGAAATGAATATTCTATACGGGAAGAATGTATTGTACGATTAATGTTTGAAAATGGCTTACGTCTTGGAGAATTACTGGGACTAACAAATGAAGATATTGTTGTGAATGAAAAGGGTAATTATTTATATCTGCGTAATCGTTGGTCAGATTCGCCTGATCAATTAGCGAAAGGATGTATGAATATTAAGAATAAACAACAATATAAAGTAAAAGCTTACAGAACTAAAGACATAGGTTATCAAATTGTTTATCTAAGTGAAAATTTATTAAAAAAGATCAATGATTACGTAAACGAATTCCATCTGAATGACAGTAACACATTTCAAAGTAACTATGCACGATTTACATTTGCTGATTCAGTTGAAAACGTTAGTAATGATAATTTCTATATTTTCATTAATAGTATAGGAAAACCTCTGAGTGGAAACTTGTGGGGTAAGACTTTACGGGAAATTTTCAAAAAAGCTGGATTAAATGTTGATAAAGAACAACGAGAAACTAATTTAAGTCATAGATTTAGACATGGTTATGCTATGTTCATGGTTAAATATAAAAAAGTTGATGCACATACCTTAAAGATGCTTTTACGACATCGTAATATTAATTCCGTAAAACATTACTATCGACCAACTGATGAAGAGATTATTGAAAAAAGAACTGATTTAGTTAATTCTATTTATGACGTTATTCCGGAACTTAAGATTTGAGGGAGGAAAAACAATGTCAACGAGTAAAACATATAATTTTATTTTTAAAGATGAAAAGATACGAGAGATAGTAGATATATTTTTAAAAAAGGCAAAAGGAACATTTCACAATTTTAACATTCAAGATGCAAGTAAAGTTGTAGACCTTTTACCACTGGATTTAGATATTTATTCTATTACGTGGGAGTTTTTTCAAGAGTTGTTTAATAAAAGCATAGATGAAAAAACAAAAGACGGTGCTTGTAGACTAATCACGGAATTTATAAAAAATGATTGCTACTACGGAAATTATTTAGAAACCGTTGAAACTTTTAAAGAAGTTTTTTTAATATTAGGTAAAGAGTTGTACTGGCTTTTTTCTAATTCACTTCTCCCATATAACCTTATTGTTATAAAAGGAGATTCTAAAAGTAAAAATGCAGGCATTAAAGACAGAACTTTATGTTATAAAAATGATAGTTCTAATCTATATCTTACTAACTTGTTAAAAGATTTTGCTATTCAAAATATTACAGGTAGCAGACTTAAATATCAATTTTACGGTAAATTCCAAACAAGTCTAAACGGCAAATTAATTACTAAAATAACTGATTTTAATTCTGAAACGTTTAAACAACAATACTATTTTTATAAAGAAAATGAAAATAGCACTCATTCCCTAACTTTGCTTAAAAAATTCTATTTAAAACAATTAAATCATCCCGATGGTAAGAACATTTTACATTGGAGAGAAGGTATTGATGGGAATATGCTCCGAGCAGTAAGTTTTAACAAAAATTACGAAATGGGGTTTATCCCTATCCCTTTAAATCCTTTCGATCCTATTCCCAAATTTGATAAATGGTTAGTAATGCCGAACGGTGCTGAAAAGAAAACGACCAAAATAAATAGTTTTTCATATAAACCCATTGATTTCTCTCTTATAGAAATTGAAGATTTAAAAAATGGTCTTAAAGATTGGTTTTGGAATTCTAATGTAGTTATAACTGCAAGGATTGACTATGCACATATTTGTATTAGATTCATAAATTTCATTTTTAATTTACGTAATGAACTTAGCATTAGAAGAATGACGTCAACTACAAATGTTATTGATAATATAACTGTAGAAGAAGCATTCTCGTATGTACAATTCATTAAAACAAATAACAAAAGTCCCCTTCATATTTCGGCTGTCAGATACTTTCTTGCTTATCTTCAAGAGAACAATCTGTATAAGGTTGAACCAACTGTATTTAAGTATTTTGTCATTAAGTCCAAAGAAGTTACAAGCTCCACTAAAGATATTTCCGATGAAAATTTAATAAAAATCGAAGCAAAATTTAAGGAAAATGCACATGATAATTATTTGAATACTCTTTACTATATTATTTTCCATATTGCTATCGCTACGGAATTTAGAATTTCTCATATTATTAATCTAAAAGTGAATTGCTTAAAAAAGGGTGTAAAAAAGGATTATTACTTAGAATCTAATACAAAGGTTTCAAAAGGAAAGGAAGTAAAAGTCCCGATTACTCCCTATACTCGAAGATATATAGAAACGGCAATAAAATTCACTCAAGACGTAAGAGATGAATGCAAAGATAATGCTATTAAAGAACACATTTTCATTCACAATACTTCGTCTTTCAATTTTAAGGTAGTTACTATCAGATCGTTTTCTGACTACCTAAAGCGAATTTGTTTGGAATTAGGTATCGAAGGTTACACAGCAGAAAACTTAAGGGATACCTATATGACTAAAGCCATAGAACATGCCATCAAAAATAACATGTCTGACATGGAAATTAGGGCTTTAACTATTCATAAACAAATTAGCACTACCACTAACCACTATGTGTCTATAAAAATTAAAGATTACCTCGAAGCGACTCATATGGTCGTAATTGGAAATCCTACTATCAAAGGAAATATTATCGGGGAAACCAATCATAAAAACGAAGACCTTGTAAATGACCAATGTGGATATTGTCCTTATGAATCTTGTATCAAAAAAAATGATAATTTAGACTGTTTAATGTGCTCGGGGTTTATAGCCACCATCGATAGAATACCCTTTTATGAGGAAAAAATTCAAAGTATTGAAAATGAAATTAAATCAACTAAACTGCCTTCCGAGAAAGACCGTTTAGTAACCATAAAACGTCTTTATCTTGCTTATTTAGGGAAGTTGTTAGAGTTAAAGGAGTCAACAGGATGAATGAAACTTTAAAAGAACTTCATGGTATAGCGTGGTTATTTCCAGATGAATACGATGAATCGGTGTTACAAGGTGTAACTACAAATAAGATTTTCGAATATGTAAAAAGAATCGATAAATTACCGATTGTGTCTGGTGACATTTATTTTTCAAACGATGTATGGGACTTTAACTCAGTTACACTTAAACGGGTTCCTAAGAGGAAATCTACTTATGATTTTACAAAAGTAGATGTTGCTTATAAAGAACCCATAAAATTTTTTACTCTGGTTAAACTTTGGGAGGATAAAGACAAGATTCAAACAATCTACAGTTCACTTGGGAATATAAAAGATTTTTTGGATTATCTAATTTCAAATTATATTTATTCACTTGAATATGTAAGTTTTCAAACAATTACGAAGTATTTTGATACCAAAACTCACTTAGCACCTACTACGTATCATAGATATAAAACTGCTATTAATGATTTTTTTCAATTTTATTCAAATAACTGCAAGAAATTTGATTGGGATGAAATTAGTAAATTTCTTTCTAAAGTGGATAGTCAAGCTATTCAAGCACACAGAGAATCTAATAAATGGGATACCATCCCAGATGATTATTTTAATAATTTAATATCTTGTTTAACTAAAGTTATGGATAATGAAAGTGCCCAAATTAATGATCGTGGCATTTCTTCAATGATAATTATTCTATCTCAGACTGGATTAAGAAATGGTGAGATTTGTGATATTCCAATAAATAGTTTAGAAACCCTAAAAATCTTAAATGGTACGAAAACTGCTTATCACTTACGATATAAGACAACAAAAGGTGTAAAAGGAAATGGTAACTATAAAGAGGTTAGTACTGTCATGACAGATTTAGCTTGTAGGGCATATTACACTTTAGAAAATATCTATGCGAAAAGAAGAGAAGAAATTAACAGTGATTTACTATTTGTACCTCTAAATACTAAAACACTACCCGTTACTGAAAATACACTATCACGAATGTTAGTCCAAATATGTTTAAAACATGGGAAAGAAATAGGTTGTATCAATGTAAACGAAAAGTATCCTACTCTACATCATAGAGATATAGGAACCATAATGGACCGTAAAGAATTATCTTATATATATCTAAAAGATTATAAACCTATAGATACAATAAGTATTCCTCGTACACATCAATTTAGGGTGAAGTTATGCAACGAGTTAATAAATCAGGGCGTTTCAATTTTTTACGTTCAAAAACATATGAATCATTTAAAAAAGGAAATCACTTATAGTTATCTTAGACAGGAGCAAGATTTAGCCCAGGAAAAAGAATACGCTGAATCTGTAATGAAAATGCTTGTAACCGGAGAAACTGAAATCATGGGTGAAGGTAAGGAAACGCTCATGCTGCGGATCAATGAATACATTGACAAGTCTACATTAAACGTCTCCACCAATTTAGATACAATAATTAGTGAATTAACTAAAGAAATTCCTATAAGAGCTAAAGTCGGCGGGATATGCATTAAAAGTGGTCCAATTAGAGAATGCGGAAAAAGTGATAAAACCGATGATTTATTCTGTGCATTCGGTATGTGCAACAATCTTTTCCATTCATTTTATATGATTGATATTAACTATCAAAAATATACAAATTTATTGAAAACTATTAAATATAATCAAGAAAAGGGATTTAATAAGGCAGCTGTTAAGGAAGTAAATAAATTAAAATGGATTGCCGAAAAATATTTACTTCCTGAACTTTTTGAGTTAAAAAAAGAAATCGAAACTAAAGGTGAAGCTGAGATTAAAGAAAAGTATCCACAGGTTTCTTTTTTTATTGATAACTATCAAACGATATATGAGGAGGTTAATGCATGGTTAACTTAATTGATACCATAAATGTTACCATAGAAAAGATGGGCATTAAATTTGACTTAATTGAACCTAAGATACTTGAACATTTAAAAAAAGTAGAGCAAGTAATAAGTGAGAAGTTCTCTATCCAAGAAGATATACAAAATAATATTAAAAATAACCGTTTATCCATAAATAATATAGCAAGTGATTCAAATATTGCTCGTCAAACTATTTATAATAATGAGCTATTAAAGAGTTACATTGAAATTAGAATTAATAGTTATAATCAATTTGATCCCGGCAAGAAAAATGATAAACTATTAGAACAAATCTCAGTTCTCGAAAAAATGATAAAAAAAATGACTGAACGAGATGTTCAATTAGAATTAACGAGGAGAAAACTAGCTTTAGTTGAAAACGAATTAAAGTTATTAAAAAAAGAGAACATAGAATTACATCAAAGATACAATAACTTGAAACAAGACAAGAGAACAAAAGAAAAAACCGTCTCTGTGGCGGTGTTTAATCAGAAAAAATAAGAAACTGCACATTTCAGCTTGTAACCCCTCTTTTTCATTAGGGGGTTACTCTTGTATAAATTGGATAATTCTTACCCCAACAATTCAGTAAATTTTTCAAACATAAAAGAACCCTTAAGATCCTAGCTTTGCTGGCTTTTTCTATTTGACTACTAATGTATGATTTTTAAACAAACCATTCAAATATATAGATAGATGATATGGTCACATAAAATACCGCTGCTTTCCCTTTATATCGACACAAGAGACTTATTTCACTTTAACAATATGTGTTTTCAGATGTTTGCGGGAAGTTAATCACAAGAGTTTTCTATGTAATAAAATCCAGATTTCTTCATTTGTTGTGCAATATTGTGAATCGGGTTTCAGTCCGTTAATCCCATTATTTTTTCGGTTTCACGTATTAATTCGCTAGGTCTAACATTTAATGCTTCAGCCAAAACAAAAATAGTTGCTAAAGTTGGTTTCCTCATTCCTCTCTCTAACAAACTTATATAAGTTCTGTCTAACTCGCAATTATGTGCTAATTTTTCTTGAGTTAGCAATCGTTTAACTCTAAATGTCTTCAATACGATAGCAAATGCCTCTTCTGTTTTCATATTCTTAATCACCAATCTCTTTTTTATTAATATTCAAAGAGATGTGACGGACAGTCCACGGACTATAGTCTGCAAAAGTTCACTTTCTGTGATATAATTTATAAATCATGAATTTTATCTACACATACAACCTTTTTCGGAGAGTGAAAGTGAAAAATGACGGAAATAGAAGATACAATTGAAACATCTGCATTACCAAGCCAATTAAAAGAATATTTTAAAACAAGTACATCGATTAAAGTGATACTTTCAAAGGATTTACTGGAAGATGTTGTAGATTTGTATGCATATTATCATTCTCTTTACCAATTCGATACATCCGAATTCAGTGCTTGCGTCATCACTTCAATTAAACAATGTACCAATTCTAGTTCATTTTATTATTACCTAAAGAAAATTTTAGAGAATCGCTTAGAAATTAAATCTAAAGATGAATTAAATAGTGAATATGACGACTATAAATACATAAAGATAGAAAAAGATTTTTTAGACAAAAAATTTAAAAAAATCGCTTTAAATTTTATTGATACATTGTTTGATGAACAAGAAACTAATGCTAGAAAAATAAACGCTGATTTAGGTAAATTAGAATTAATCAGCGAATTAATGGAAGATGAGTATTACTTAGAGATGTATATAAAAGTAAAGGAATTAAAGGAGAACTCCCATAAAAATAACGGATAGTCATTTAAAAATGTCTATCCGTTATTTATTATCCTAGTTTATATGGAACCAAGTTTCGTGTTTAATATTAGACAATATTAATTGGAAGAAGGTGTAACAAATGCAATTCTTTGAATATCGTAATATTATTGCGGAAAATTTAATACTCTTTATAAGTTTAAAAGGTTACACGAAAACATCATTTTCTAAAAAAGTTGGAATTTCCCCTTTAGAACTGAATCAAATAATACAAGGAGATACCACTAATCCTATGAATTATGAAAAACTAATTTGTAAAATATCTGCCTCGTTAAGCTTACCTTCTGATTATTTTTTAAGTTCTTACACAGAGAATGTAGAAAAATGGCGTTTTTCTACCTATCATATTGATAATGTTATTAAAGTTGACAGAAGTGAATTGGTACAAACTCTTCTTAATGATTTAGAGGAATTATTAACAGTTGCAGCATTTTACATTACAGAGGAGAAAACACAAAGATCAGAGTCAGATTCAATAGTATTTGCTCCCTTTTATACAATACGTCAACTAGCATGTTATTTTGGCGTTTCTATTACAACTATTAATAATTGGATTAAAGAAGGAAGATTTATAGGCGTGGAAAGAACGGAGAAAAATGGACAAGCTCAAATTAGTGCAAATACACTCTGGAGGGCTAGAACGGGAAAACTATATCCCATTTCTCTAATCATAAATGATTGGGAAACTGGACAAGAAAAAAAGGAAGAAATCAATTTAATACTAATGAAGTGACATTTTTAATTGAACAGATGGCTATTTACGAAAAAAAATATGATGGAGTGTTTGAGAATACATTGGGATTAAAAGTGGATACGTCGCCTGAAGAAGAAACTGATGCTGAAGTTTGGTCCTATTTGAGAAAAAGGTTTGAAAATTTAAATGTAGATTAAACTTTGTACTTAAATTTTTTCTATTACATAAATAAAAAACTTTTCATATCAGGAAAATGAAAATCACTAAACAAGAAATAAACCTCATTAAATTTATTCTTTCTGTTCTCTAAAAAACACAACATACCATCTTATAATATGGTATCAGACCAACGACTGGATTCATTATCAATCTCCTCCTAATCCTTTAGCTTTGCCAGTTGCCCCTAATCCTCCATGCAGTGTCACAGCTTCGCTTGTTATACGAGATCTCAGTCCCAACCAGCCTCAATCATGTTTCTACAAGGAGGGGGTGAACGGTTTAGTTGACGGGGTCAAGCCCCACGGGCAGGTACGTTCTACCCTGGCTACTGTTATAATAAAACCATATAAAAAATAGTCAACCAGATTTCTCTGGCTGACCTTATAATACGAAGGGGCAGGTTAGTGAGAATAAAAGAAGATGAAACAATGCAGTTGTTTATCGGTCTTATAGTAGCAGAGCTTCATTTTTTCGTTGCTTTTTTTGTTTGGAAAAAAGGATGAGTATTGCGGACAATAGAGCCAGTAAGTGCGGGATAGAGAGCCACTGGTTAGGAAAGCACAAAATAGGGACCCATTTTGACAAATGATTGTTCAAAATGGGTCCTTATCCAGAAGATTTAAGTTTGGTTTCTATAAAAAAGATTGATTATTTCGGAAAGCGAATCTTTAACTAAAGCACTCGTTAGTTGAAGAAGCACCTTCTCATTTATTACACATTATCTACGAACTATGACACATTCTTTACATATTATAAACACTCAATTAAAATTGGTAAGTGTTCTTATAAGGAGTGGAAATATGTTTAGAAAAATATGGATTAATTTACATTGGATTGCTTTGTCCATTTTATTATTGCTTGTAATCCCAATTGCCATAATGAATAATTTACATACAATTGACGGTGGGCAAATTGGGCATGACATCATCATGGTTTCATTAAATATTTTTTTTACTTGGCTTCTATTTAGAAATAAAGATGCTAGATATGAAGATGCAAGAAAATAGAGTTGTTGCTCATTATGGTTCATGTGCGACACAAAAAACCCTTTTCTTCTTCAACTAAACTGCCCCTTTAGTTCAATAAGAAAAAAGGCTTTACTCCTTCTTGAAGTAAAGCACCCGTTAATTTAATATGATTCTCTAAATAAAATATAACTCCAAACAAATAAAACAATAGATAATATAAAATATAAAGTTTTAGCGACCCAGTATGGAAGTTTATCAAATATCCAAAATAACCCTTCAACAATGAATGAAAGTATTAATGATTCATTTATCCCAGTGCCTGTGCCCTCTTCTTTATGGATTTTCTTGTTGTGTCTAAAACCTAAAACAAAGAAGCCAATCCCAAATAATCCAACTATAACTGCTTCCCACAAAATTATTACCTCAATTCCATCAATGGTGTTAATGTACCTGTTTTTCACCTTATTAAACTAACCTGCTTACGTTAGTTTAAGTGAAAAGAATCACAAAATTCTGTTATCACTATTTTTTTTATAAACTCATTTTACACTGTAACACTTAATCAAGTAAGTCCTTTTACAATGAAATCCCTTCTTAGATAAAAATCCAAAGGGGAAAAGCTTCACGACTCTGTTTTAAATATCGCATATTTTTATCAAACATTATTATAAATAATAGATCTGTATTCAAAATGATCAAACTTTATTTCAAAGCCAAATATGGAGTTGAAAACGGCTTTCGTTCCATACAAGAGGATATTCTATTATAGTGGCTTTCCAGTCCGCAAACGCTGGCTCTTTTCTTCGCAAAGCCTGGCTCAAAACTCCACACAAGTGGCTCAATTCATCTGCAATCATCAAAGGAAAAGTACAAAATTTTAGCTCGGGTAGCTTTAGTAAAAAACCAGTATCCAAGTAAATGAGCCAGGAGAAAACATCCTAGCTCGTTTTTTATGTGTATTTCTATCAACCTTTACCGTTTTACATAGCTAATAAAAAACACGCTTAGAGCGTGTTTTGGTGTCTCATATTACTATGCTTTACGAAGCTTGTTCGTTATTTTATGTCATCCAAACTTCGCTTTCCATTTATCTATCATCTTCAAGAATTCTTTATTTTTCTTAACCATTTTAGATTCCACGGGAAACTTCGTTTGTCTATACATAACCGGCCATTGTAATTTACTACTTTGCTTTTTGTCCACTTGCTCCCCCCAGTTACTTTCTTCTCCAGAACTGATACCATTTTTTCTTTCATTTTCCAATTCTGCCGTTGCAATTTGTTTTTACCCTCTTGATTAAATCTGGTAGCTTCCAGCAACCTACGATCTCGCTCATCCAATTTAGTGGCTATATATTCTTGTTGTTTTTGTAGTTGATCACTTCTTCAAAAGAATATCTTTAATATTATCAATTAAACAAGAAAATAATATCTTCTTTTTCTGTTATATCTAATGCATTTTTAAGAGCTAAGGTTTGGTAATAATGTGTTGCTAGAGGAGAATCTAGAAAAACAACATCCTTTCCTATTACCGAAAATACTTCTCGTTTAATCTCCTCCAAATTCACACTAAAAAATTCTTTCCGATTATTAATCAAATTCACGCGATTAGAGGTAAATACAGTATGTAGATGATTCTCCAACCTAGGGGCATCATCAGTTAAAATCATAGCATGAACATCGTATTCAAATGGTACAGAAGCCCCGCTGAGTTCTTTAATTCGTTCAAGAGGCTCTAATCTTCGAGTCATACCAATCTTATATACATTTTCTCCTAGCGTACCAATATTTGAGATAATATAAACATATCCAGATTTCCCTATTAAGTGTCTTTGGTTTACTTCTTCACGCTTTTTATGCACTAAAGATAAAGAGTCTTCTAATTCTTTAATTTTATTTAGCAGTAATTCATTTTCTCCTTTAGACTGTGCAAACTCTCTATTTACACGATTTAAATCTCTTTCAATTTCTTTTTCACGTGTGCTCAATTCCAGCAATTTATCTTTAATCTCTTGTTCAACTTTCTTTCTTTCACGTTCTTCTTCCCTTAATGCTCTTAATTTTTCTTTTTCATTTTGTTCAAATATCTTTAACTCATGAATCAGCTTTAATTCTTCTAACTTTAGTTGATGAAATTCTTTATTTATAGATAATTCATTCGTTCGGTTCAGTTTATTTATATCAATAAAACACTTATTTAATCTATTTTCAATACTTTCAAAGTTAAAATGTTTTAATGAGGAAATCGCATTATCACATTCTGTGTTATAAGAACGGATCATAGACTTAATATTCAAATTAGCCATTTTCCTACCTTCTCGAGCACTACCATTTACAGTCCAGGTTGTACCTTCATGGACTGCATTTTTACTTTTAATCATCTCTTTTTGATGTTGATTGTTTAGAGACAGTTGAGTTTTATATTGCTCAGTAGTATTAAAAGAAAAAATATTTTTATAAAAAGCTACTTCTTGTAACTTTTTTTCTTCTCTAGCTAGAATTAGAGATTTTTTTACTTTAATATACTCTTGAAGTACAACATCTTTGTTTCTTAATTTCTTTTCTAACTCCTCTAACTTAAGACTACCTTGGGCGAACTCTTCTTTCTGAAGTTCAATTTTTTCTGTTAAATCCTGAAGTAATTGTCGTTCTATAATTGTAGCCATCTCGTACTTCTCTTTACTCATCTTTTCAACTTCAAGCATTATTTTATTGTGTTCACTTTGTAATCCGCTATTAATATCTCGAACAAGAAAATTCTCTTCTTCTAATTTTCTTATGTCACTACCTAATTGGGATAGATAATTAGTTTTATCTTGTATTTCAGCTTCTAGTGCCTTAATTTTTATACTCAAAGAAACAATCTCAGAATTTCTACTGTTTATTTCAGATTTAATCATACCTTCAAGCTCTAGTTTTATATCATTATGATTGTCTATTAATAAATCATGTTCTTTTGTTAATTTCGATAATTTATCAGCTTTTATTTTTAAAATATCTTCATTTCCAGATATAATTTGTTCCAAACTACTGATTTTTAATAAAGCTTCTTTATATTTTTTTTTGCTTACAAACATGTAAACCCTCCTTGGTTACAGTATTATTGTTCTAATTAATTAGAACAACTAGGTAGTTTAGATACACCTAAGTGTAAATGATTTCCTAATGTATGTCTATTAGCTGCAAGTTGACGAAATCTATTCAATAACCAAATATAAGGCTATGTTGAAGATAAAGTTGGATTTAAAAATGCACATAAAAAATGAGCTAGAAAATGTATCTCCAAGCTCATTTTGGTTTTTTGAAGTATAACAAAAACAGGGTAAGGTAACGCAAACAGAGCCCTTAAAGTATTTTAAACCAGCTTTTAAAAATTTTAAGTCTGAAACAACAAGTTATAATTACTGTCGGCTGAGCCTATTACTTTTGGCTATGTTAAGGGCTGTATCTTGCAAAATCATAATACATAAGATTGCAATTGCAAGTACACAATGTTGCAACTTGACATGGAGCCTCTGCAGGCATGAGTACCAAGCCATGAATCCAGCTATATCAAGGGCTGGCTCTGCCGGCAAAGGCTATCATGCCCACCACACCATGTAAAGTTATAACGCCAAGTTTGATTGCAATACTATGTACTTTCATTTTGCACTACACAAGGGCTTAGGTTGATTTTTCGTGAGGTGGTTTTGTTTGTGAAATGTTACACTTAAACTAACTAGACAAGTTAAATAAGGGGGCGAGTACGAAGATGTAATAGCAGCTGAAGAAAGTAAGCTAGCGGAGTGTGTAATGGAGTTTTGTCCAAGGCGTTATAGTCTATGGGCATTGGATAAGGCAAAAAAACTAATGGATTCTGCCTATCGAAATCCATTTCAAAAAGTGGTGTATCACAATCACTTGATCAATCTTCAAATGTATATTGAAATGCTTTTTCAGTAACAAGGACACCTTTCGGAGTTGGAAATTTCGTATAGTAACCTTGGCAAACGGAGAAAAGATCGCTGCCACGATAATCTCTGAGATTGGGAAATCGAGCGGTTTAATCACCCCAAAAAACTAGTTGCCTTTGCAGGAGTAGATCCAAGTGTTCATTCAACAGGTAAGTTTACTGCTATAACCAATCGTATTACTAAACGAGGTTCTAGTAGATTACGCCATGCTTTGTATCTTGCCGTATTATGCGGTATCAGAAGTTCAAGAAACAAATAACTGAAAGAATTCTATGATAAGAAAAAATCAGAAGGTAAGCCTGCAATAACAAACTGCTTCATTGGATTTATGCTCTATTAAATAGCAAAGAAACTTTCCAAGATATAGCGTAATTAATGGTTACAAGTAATTAAGATAAAACCTTCCAGAAGGTTTTTGGAGGGCTATTTCATGCACAAAATAATATAACATAAGATTAATAGTAATATTATAGAAAAATATTGACATCCTATTAGCTGGTTTAGTTGAATATTCGTCCTCCGAAAAATAATTTTTCCCCTTACAAAAAGCCCTAAATATATATGAAAAATAGCCCTCTTTTGATCATGCTTGTTCAAAAGAGGGGCTAAAATTTTCATATTAGAATTTACTAACTACTTTTTCTATAGAAAGAAGGCGTTGTGAATTATTGTTCCATCTTAAATAAAATAATTAAGTAAGCAAAAAATAACAGTCTCAGCAGCTAAAGGACCTTAGTATAGAGTATTGACCAGATTTGCCAAAAAAAAAAAAATAACAATCCTCTTCTATAAGACTATTCTACATTTAAAATTTTATAGCACAAAAATTAATGCTTCAAAACCTGTTCAATATAGTCTTTGTGTACTTGATAATACTCCGGTTTAAGTGTCTGTTTATAGTCAGTCAACTGAATCACATTTCTAGCTTTATTCTCAAAACCTGTTTCTCTTTCCGTACCTATGATAAATTGTCCACTTGTATTTGTTAGTTCCGACATTATCTTATCAATATGTATTAAATTTTCATCATCTTGTCCTTGCTGATTTGGGGTATCAACTACTAACCAATTGAAAACTCCTCTATTTTTTTCAAGATTATATAAATATAGTGCAATATGATATGCATAAATAAGTCTAGGTAATTCACTTCCTGTATTATCAAGAACTTGAACGAAATCTCTTAACTTTAAAAATGATTGTGGAACATTTAATTTATCTAGGATTCTAGTATATATTATCTTGAATTCCTCTCTTACCTCATTTGCTCTCTTTCTCGACTCAAAAGTCTTTAAATCCTCTGTTTTTAATTCTATTTCGCCTAATTCTTTATTAATACTAGCTTTAATTATGCTTTGTTCATCTTGACTAATTTTAATAAATTCTTTTTTCCCTTCAATTTTGTACGTATTTGCAATTGAAATACCTTGCTTTTCTTTTTCTAAAATAATTTTCTTATTTCGTAAGTCTTTATTTGTCTGCGATAATTCACCAGTCAAGTTATCAATTTCATTTCTTATTTCAGCCACTTCTTTCCGATACTCCTTGACTAGTTCATTACCTGTTTGAATATCCTTAATAATCTCTGTGCGTTCTATTATTGTATTATCATGATTGGTACCACAAAATGGACAAATTATATATTCATCTTCATTCTGTGCAAATTTATGATCATCCTCTAATTCACCTATTGTTTTTTTAAGCATCTTTAAAGCCAAATTTCTTTCATAATGTAAATTTTTTGCTTCAGATAATCTCTCAGTTAATGAAGCTTTATTTCTTTCTAAACTCTCTAATTCTGAAACTATACTTTTCATTATATCCAAGTTCTCACTTATATTTTTAGAAGAATTATGGGTGACTGAGATAGTAAGATTAATATGTTCTAACATTTCATGATAATGTTTTAATTTTGCCTTTAAATCCTCAATTATTATTTTAGATAAGTTTATTTCTTTTTTTAATCTATAATATTCCTCACCCTGAAAACCTATGACAAATTTATTACTAAACTCTTTCCAATTTCTTATGTACCCCATGTTTGTAAAACTTTCAGCTATTTTATTCCATCCTTTATCTTGATCTATATATTGAAACCTCCATAGAATTGGGGTAGTTACATTGACAGGTTTTAAATCGTTAGTAATGAAAGGAATGTCAATATTGAAGATTTCTATAGTTAGATAATCGCAAAATTCGTGAAAACTACTGGTATCTATTAAAATAGATTCTAATTCAACTATTAAAAATCGTTTTCCATGTCTTATTATTTCAAATTTCCTATCCCCATATTTAAACTCCAATAAAAACCAATCAATATTATTTTTCCATGAGGGCTCCATTTTCACTTCACAACCTAATGTATAGAAAATACTTTTTATTATAGAAGATTTACCTGTTTTATTCTTTCCAATTATTATATTCATTCCTGTTTTAAAATCTATCTCTCTAGATTTTTTTTCTTTTTCGCTTATTACTATTAATTTTTGTATAATAAATCGATTCATTATTTGTCTCTTCCTTTTGTAGTCTTATTTTTCTAATCAACCGCTTGTATTCAAAAATTTTTTTATCCCAAGATTCTTTCATAAAAAATTGCCTCCACTAATACTTTGTTAAAATTATCGTGTCTAGAATCGACAGCTTCAAATAACATATGTACTTGTTTAATCAAGTACGGTAATTCTTCTATCCTTTCATAGTAAACAATTAAAACTTCATCAATAATTTTAAAAAGCTTTGTTGTTGTATCTTGATATAGTACATCATTAATATCAAGTAATTTACGTTGGTGTTCCTTAAGAGCTCTAATTATTAATCTCCTTTGTTGAATCGGTATATATTCCTTCAATGAACTTTCTATTTCTTCGTATACTTTCTCTAATGTGTTAGTTTCTTTCATAATTTCTTTTAATCTAAAAAAAACTTGTGATGAAATACCTTTTTCGTCAGATAATCGCTTATAACTTATAGGAACTTTGATTTTATGTTTACTTTTTTTCCTCACCTCTTCAATAATATCTCGAAGAATTCTATTACTATTGGAAGTATAAATATCTTTATTATCTAGCATTTGAAAAAACTCTCCTGCAACTACTTTTTCATAATTTTCTAGTGATAAATTACCATGATATAAGAATGTACTTTGAACAAATTTCTCAAAAGTCTCTTCAAACAAAATCGAATTTAACTCTGGATACTCTAACAACATTGCATCTTTAATTGTATTATAGGTGTCTTCACTTTCTACTTTCAAAAGCTTGTTGTCTTCAATAATGGCCTGCCAAGTAGCCACTGTATCATCCATTCCAATATTAGATACAAAATGGCATTTACTACACTCTGAATTGAATTTTAAAAAATTATAAAATATAAATCCTAAAAAAGAATGTTTATAGTCTCCTGTTCTTCTCTTGGTTCTGTTAAACAACCTTGCAATCGTCCACTCTTTAAACTTGCTCGATGTTTTTATTTGAAAAAATTCTGCACAATTATTAGTAGTATCAGTTTTAGCCATATCATCATGAAATTCACAAAATATCAGATATTCCTTATTTAACTTGTATTCATTTATCATATGATATACGATCCAATGTGCTTGATATTCAAACCTGTTGTAACTTTCTGAACCAGCTTGCTCTCTTAATTCACTTTCTAAAATTTTCTTCACACCTTCACACACCCTTACTAGTCATTATTTTCAAGTTTGAGTTCTCTTATAATAGTCTATAAAAAATGAATTTGATAAAGTATCAATTTTGTATCCATATCCATTTCATTGATTTATCAAGAATTTGCTAATCCAAAGTTGTATTTCTTAACAAGGGGGACATATTTATTACTTCAAAAACCACGATTAAACTTTAGAATTATGAAAAATAAAAATATAAAACTTTTAGTAAAATACTAACTTTCCTCTTTCTCGATTGTTTACCTAATTCGACAAACATTCAAAAACCCCTTTTTTAATAGATTATTTGCAATGTCATATTAAACTATCTATTCACTTTTCCAACATTTTCTCTTTAATGAAAAAAGTTTGTATGGTTCTTAAAATGTCTTATAACATTGTGTCTCGACAGTGCAAAGTTGGTGTTTGTAAATGTAATACATGCTAGATGCATGTTTTAATATTAATTTAATTTTAGAAAGTAAAAGGGCAATACTACATTTTCCAAGTAGCATTGCCCTAATTTTTTATAGCAGAATTAAATAACTTTATTTTTAGAGAAAAATCTTAATAATTTTGTATCACCTTATCTTAGTTATACTTTAATGATTTTTATCTAATCATATCTAATAATTCTTCTTCAGTAAGAATTTTAATACCTAATTCTTGTGCTTTGGTAAGTTTACTACCAGCTTCTTCTCCTGCTAAAACATAAGAAGTCTTTTTCGATACACTGCCAGAGACTTTTCCGCCATAACTTTGAATTAACTTAGCTGCTTCATCTCTTTTCAAAGTAGGTAAAGTTCCCGTTATCACAAATGTCTGACCAGAAAATCTATCATCACCACTATTATCTTTGGCTACTTTGGAATTAAGATTAACGTTCGCATTTTTTAATTTTAAGATTAACTCTTGATTCTTAATATCATTAAAGTAATTCAAAACACTGTTAGCAATAGTTGCTCCGAAATCAGGTAATGATAACAACTGTTCAAAAGTTGTATTTCCAATTTCATCAATATCAGAAAAATTCATTGCTAATACTCTTGCAGTTTGTTTTCCAACATTTTTTATCCCTAACCCTGTAATTAATTGGTCTAAATCATTATCTTTTGACTTTTCAATAGCTCTTAAAAGTTTATCCGTTGATTTTTCTCTTCCAACTACACGTTTTTCTATAAGTTCATCACGATGGTTTTTAAGGTAATATATATCTGCAATATCTTTGATATAGCCTTCTGATACAAGTGATTCAACAGAACTTGGTCCAAGTCCCTCTATATCCATTGCACCTTTAGAAGCAAAATACACTATACCGTTCAAATGTTGTGCAGGGCAATCTTTATTGATACAGCGTGTATCAGCCCCATTTTCATCTCTTACAGTAGGTGAATTACAAATAGGACAAGTAGTTGGAATTGTATATTTCACAGCATTGGCTGGTCTTTTCTCAGGAATACTTTTTATTACTTCTGGAATTATATCCCCAGCTTTTTGAATAACTACTGTATCTCCAATTTGAATATCTTTCAAATTTATAAAATCTTGATTATGCAGAGTTGCTTTTGAAACGTCTGTTCCAGCTAACTTGACTGTCTGCAATATTGCTAAAGGAGTTAATCTTCCTGTACGACCTACCTGAATCTTAATATCGTTAATAACCGTTTCTTTTTGTTCTGGTGGATACTTATATGCAATTGCCCATCTTGGTACTTTACTTGTACTTCCTAATATTCTTCTGTCGTTTAAGTTATCAACTTTAATAACTGCACCATCAATACCAAAAGGTAAAATGCTTCTTTCTTCACCAATTGAAGATATAGCTTCCCACACTTCATCTGCTGTAGAGCATACTTTATAATTAGGTATTATAGGAAATCCTTGAGTTTTCAACCACTCAAAAGTTTCAGTATGATAAGTAAATACTTTACCTTCTGAAATTTCAAGATTAAATACAAAGATATCAAGATTACGTTCTCTAACTATTCGAGAATCTAACTGCCTTAATGAACCTGAAGCTAAATTTCTTGGTGTTTTATACTTTTTACCACCTTTAGTTTTCTCTCTCTCCAATATCATTTCAAAAGACCTATTGGACATGTAGACTTCTCCACGCACCTCCAAGTATGGTAATGCTGTTGGAATAGTTTTAGGTATGTTCTGGATTTCTAATACGTTTTCATAAACAGACTCCCCAATTTCACCATTACCTCTCGTTATACCTTCAGTTAATTTTCCATTGTGATATCTAAGCATTACTGTTAAACCATCGATTTTCATTTCTACTACAAATTTAGGATTAACAATTTGAGACTTAACCTTCTCCACAAAATTGTATATTTCCTCTTTTGTAAATGCATCTTGAAGACTTATTACTGGGACATCATGTAATACTTTTCTTAGTTCACGCTTAACATCTCCTCCAACTTTTTGAGTAGGGGATTCAGGATTAAAATACTCTGGATGTTCATTTTCTAGAATTTCTAATTCATTAGCAAGTTGGTCATATTCATAATCAGATATCTCAGGCTGTGCTTTCTCGTAATACAAATCATTATGGTATTTAATT
The DNA here is from genome assembly GCF_023713305.1 of Psychrobacillus sp. MER TA 171. Lineage (NCBI taxonomy): Bacteria > Bacillati > Bacillota > Bacilli > Caryophanales > Bacillaceae > Psychrobacillus > Psychrobacillus sp. MER TA 171. The sequence continues at coordinate 41,860 of NZ_JAMAWN010000021.1, forward strand.
ATTTTACGTAACTCTTCAATTCTTTCTCTCACACTCATGCTAATACACCTCCACCCTGTCTAATATTTTTAGGGTGAAACATCCTCCATTTATTTATTAAAGTTTGTAATATATTATACAAAACACATTTTACTGATAATGTTCCATCACCACGAGTTGCTCCACGAACGAGTTGTCCATTCTCGTATAAAAGTGAAACAGCAAGTCCGTCTATTTTTAGTTCACATACGTAGACCGGTGTCTCATCAATAATGTTACGAATACGTTTGTCAAAATCTCTAATATCTTCTTCATTAAATGCATTGGATAAACTTAGCATTGGATTGGCATGGGTAACCTTTTTGAATCCTTCACTTATAGTTAATCCTACACGCTGAGTAGGAGAATCCGGGAAAATCAAGTCCGGATTTTCTTCCTCTAGTGCAATCAGTTCATGCAAATATTGATCATAGATAGCATCGGGTACTGTCGGTTTATCTAATACATAGTATGAGTAGCTATAGTCATGCAATATTTTATGAAGCTCTTTTACTCTTTCTAATTTATCCATCGATTTTCCTCCGCTAAGAAAATTATACTTTTTCAATCGGTGCATATTTAGCAAGTAATCGCTTGATCCCAGTCGGACTTGGGAAAGCAATATCAAGCTCTGTATTCTCACCATCGCCACGAACGCTGACAACCATACCCTCGCCCCATTTTTTATGGGCTGCCTTGTCACCAACCTGCCAGCCTAAACGCTCTCCACCGGTCGATTGGTAAGCTGGTCTAGAAACTGCAGCGCGAGGAACTGGTGCAATTACTTTTGTATCTCTATTTTTGTTTTTGCGGATATCTCTGGACCACCCTACAACCTCAATAATTTCATCTGAAATCTCCGCGATGAAACGAGAGGGACTGTTAAAGCTACTGCGTCCAAATATAGTTCGTGCTTGTGCACATGTGATAAATAATCGTTCCTCAGCACGAGTAATACCTACATATGCTAAACGGCGTTCTTCCTCCATCTCCTCGTCGTTTCCAATGGATCGAGCATGTGGAAAAATATTTTCTTCCATTCCAATGATAAATACTACAGGAAACTCCAGCCCCTTAGCAGCATGCATTGTCATTAGGATAATATTGCCCTGTGACTTGTCCTCATCTTCATCGAGCTTATCAATATCTGAAATGAGCGCCAAGTCTGTTAAAAATGCAACAAGGGATTTATCGTCACTTTTTTCTTCGAAGGCTTTCGTTACAGATAAAAACTCCTCGATATTCTCTAGACGGCTTTCTGCTTCAATTGTCTTTTCATTTTTTAGCATCGTTTTATATCCAGTTTTCTCTAATACCTGTTCCACAATCTCAGTTACTGAGAGGAACTCCTGCATTTGAGTTAGGTTTTGAATGAGTCCATGGAAGCCTACTACAGAATTCACTGCTCTAGCAGGTAATCCCATGAAGTCTACCTCGTTTAAAGCGTCTAAAATGGAACGATCCTGTTCTATAGCATATCTTGCTATTCGGTCAAATGAGGTTGCTCCTATGTTGCGCTTAGGCTCATTTATAATTCGAGCAAGTGATAAATCATCATCATTATTGGCAATCAGTCGTAGATAGGCAAGTAAGTCTTTAATCTCTTTCCGATCATAGAACTTGGTACCTCCAACAATCGTATAGGCCATGTTCGATTTAACGAGCACTTCCTCCATTACACGTGACTGGGCATTCGTTCGATATAAGATAGCAAAGTCGTTTAGCGTTCTGTTTTCTGTTTCTATTAGCTCTTGAATCTTTTGAACAACATATTGAGCTTCCTGCTGTTCTTCATTTGCACGGAACAACTCAATCTTTTCACCTTCAAGGTTTTCAGTTCGCAACACTTTTGGATAACGACTTTGGTTATTACAAATGACGTCATTTGCTGCTTTTAAGATTCTTTGAGATGACCGATAGTTTTGCTCCAGCATAATCACTTTCGCGTTTGGATAGTCCTTTTCAAAGGAAAGGATGTTTTGTATATCCGCGCCGCGCCAGCGATATATGGATTGATCAGAATCACCTACAACACAGATGTTTTTGAACTTGTTTGCAAGCATTTGAACTAGCTCGTATTGAGCCTTGTTCGTATCCTGGTATTCATCTACATGGATATACTGAAACTTATTTTGATAGTATTCCAATACATCTGGCACTCGCTTAAACAATGTTAAGGTAGTCATGATTAAATCATCGAAGTCTAACGACTGGTTTTTTCTCAGACGTTTTTGATACCCTTCGTATACCTTTGCTACTGTTTTCTCAAAAGGATTGGAATCATTCATTTGAGCCTTATATGTGTCTGCATCAATACATATATTTTTTGCACTACTAATAGCATTCAGCATCGAGCGAGGATCATATTGTTTCGTATCAATATTCAAATCCTTCAAAATACCTTTAATAACTGTCAGCTGGTCAGAAGTATCTAATATAGAGAAACTTTTAGAATAACCAATTCGATCGATATCTCTTCTTAAAATACGTACACACATCGAGTGAAACGTAGAAACCCACATTCTTTCTCCAGTGCCTTCTCCTAAAATACTATTGATACGCTCTCGCATTTCGCGGGCAGCTTTGTTAGTAAAGGTAATGGCCAATATTTTAGAAGGATAAACTTCCTTTTCCACGATTAAATAGGCTATGCGATGTGTTAGCACTCTTGTTTTACCAGATCCAGCTCCAGCCATAATCAGTAGTGGACCGTCAGTTGATTTCACTGCTTCCTCTTGCTCTTTATTCATCCCGTTTAATAGGGTTTTAGCTATAAGTTCCATACTTTACTACACTTCCTCTACAAGAACATTTGTTCTTTCTATTATAACCTCGGCTATCTATTTCCTCAATTCATTTTACTGCATTAACAGTTTTCAACGCTTCATTCAAATTATCGTAGATTTGGTTTCCTACAATAATGGTATGTGCATAGGCAGCCATTTCGCGGGCTTGTGCTTCTGTTTTAATGCCCCCACCATAAAAGAGCTGGGTTTGTTTTAAACCAGATCTTACCTTGGCTACAGTTTGAACGTCACCATATTTTCCGCTGTATTCCATATAGAAGACAGGGAATTTGAACATATGCTCTACCATTTGAGCATAGGCAATTATATCATCGATTGTTTCAACTGGCTCCGCTTGTGTCAGTATAGCTGCCTTACAGTCAGGGTTTAAAATACAATAGCCTTCTGGGATTATTTCCTCCCAATTCATAACCTCACCAAATTCCTTTGTCGCCTTATGATGCAGGTCCTTCACCCATCTCGTATCGGTGCTGTTCAAAACACTAGGAATAAAATAAAAATCAAAACCAGGGGTTATACTATCTATCGTAGAAACTTCCAACGCTACCGGAACTGCGTATCTACGAATTCTCATTAATAAATCTATTACGTTGTCTAAGGTCACGCCATCAGAACCGCCAATAATAATAGCATCTGTTCCAGATTCGCATACCCTCTCTAATGCCTCGGAAGAAATCTCCTTCGCAGGGTCTAGCTTAAATATATGTCTCCACTCTTTATAATCCATTTTTTCACCTACACAATTGTTGTTTGATAACATTTCTCCATTATACCAAAAATACCTGCTGACAACGCTCATAAGCCATGAGGAATCCAAATTTGTAATAAAAATTAGTTTTGTTAAAGTTATTGGTTGATTTTGATTAACATTTCTTTTTTTATAGTGACTGTATAAACTAAAAAAGTGTCATTCAACTGACTATTAAGAAAATAAATAGATTATGAATCGGGTTTGGTGACCGTTTTCGTCTTTTGTTAATGCGAGTAAATTTATAAGCACTTTATCGATGCATTAAAGCCGCTCCCATTTATTGATTGGAGCGCCAGACGGCGACTCCAGTGGGATGAGTGAGACAGATAAGACATCACAACCACGCGCGTAAGCGATGGGTGATGGCTTATCGCTCACCCCACGGAAAGCGTCCGGCTGGTGCGGAAATCAATTCTACTTTCTGATATAAAGATTTATTTGCATCATAAATCAACCCTCCCCTGGTACTTCTCTTAACAAACAAAAAAACTCTCCCGAATAAGTTTCGGAGAGAGCTCTTCTCTATTACTCTTTTCTATTTAACACTGGTTTCTCGTCTGGATATAATCTATCTAGCATTTCGTCATACGCATCATTGCCATAATCAAATGCTCGTCTAACACGTGAAATAGTAGCAGTGCTTGCACCAGTTTCTTTTTTAATAGATTCATAAGTTTTCTTTAAACGAAGCAAATGGGCTACTTCAAATCGCTGAGCAAGTGATTGAATTTCGCTAATCGTGCATAAGTCGTCAAAAAATCGATAGCACTCATCTATATCCTTTAACTGCAGAATAGCATTGAATAGTTGGTCTGTTTGTTTACCTTTAATTTTTTCAATCTGCAATGTATTCATTCCTTTCTTTAGTCGTTTACGGTATATACTTAACCATATTTTCTATCCCAGGATTTGTCGGAACAATACTAATCCATGTTTTCCCTTGAACTAGCTTTGCTGGTACACCATTATCCATAGGGACCAATATGCCCTCTATATTTTTCCACTCTATTTCCTTCATAATACCGGCTTGGAAAAGATATGCTTTTCCTCCATTAGCTAATGTTAACTGCTGACGCCCAGAATTATCAATGGTTTTATGTGGGATTTCCATAAAAATAAGATTTGAAAGTTTTACAGGAGTCTCGTTTTCCTTATCGGTTGTAAGCACTCCAGCAGACTTTCTTTCGTAAATCCCTTCGTCTGAAACATAATTATATTCGTTCTCAAAGCTAGTACCATTCCCGTAGCGAATAGTTATATTGGAAGCTGGATTTCCAATCTTCGCACCATCTATAGATTCTAAGAAAGAGAAGGTCGGTATTTTGTTCAATTCCATTGAAGCCCCTACTCGTTCTGCTCCAGCTAAAATATTCTCACCTGAAATATAAGAATTATGTGGTGCTTTTCTTTCTTTTGAACGCTTAAAGTAGATTCCATCATACTGCATACCGTTTATATTATCTACTACTCTAGCGTTTAACATTTTCTGTGCATCTGGACTATAGCCATGCGCCACATAAAAGGCATCTAACCCCTTGGATAGCTCTACAAAGTAATCTCTAGCACTTCTAACTGGTCCAATATTATCTGGAATCTCACTTTGAAAAACCGCCAAAAATCGAGTAACATTTCCCTCTGCAATGACTTCATAAACTAGATCTGCTTGAGATATCCCAGATTGCGGTCGTGCTTGTGGATGATTATTGATAGTTACCATAACTGGTCTTTGCTTTAGCTCTTCTTCTGATCCAACCCCAGTAAATGGAGCATTGAACGGCAAGACTGTCGGTTCCTCTTCAATTATTTCAGCCACACTCTCCTCTACCTCTTCTTTAATATCTTCAGCAACTACTTCCTCTATTACTGCTTCCTTTGAACACCCTGAAAGTAAAACACAAACAACAGCAATCATTCCCCATTTTTTTAACACGCTAAAGCCTCCTACCTCATTACTGCTGGAAATAAAACCTTCTTCTTCATCACATCGAATATCCCTTTTTGAGTTACACGGACATACGGCAAATGAGTAGATTGTAAAAACAGCAGTGTGTATATAGCATCCCCATGCTTAAATCCTCTATTAGCTAGTTCTCTCTTTAACACTATCTCTTCTTCTATAAGCTCTTCCATTGGCTTATCAGAAAGCCCTCCACCTATTGGAAGACTGATTGAACAGACAACCTGGTCATCTTCTACAATGACGATCCCGCCGTTCATTTTCTTCATTTCATCAAAGGCCTGCATCATACTTTTTTTACTCTTCCCAATCAATAATATATCCCCAGTATTCGAATAGGAAGAAGCAAATCCCATTAAGGACGTTGCGAAGCCTTTGATTAAAGTAGATACTTTCCACTTACCATTTCTATCTATAAGTAGCAGGAAGCTTTGGTCGTGACTTTGAGACAATTCATTGTCCGTTGTATCAACACTAATAGAATAAGGCTTAGTAATGACGTCATTCACCATTTCAATACCAAATGGCATCGAGAATTGAAAATCGCTATCGGTTAAATCGAAGTCTAGCTGAAGCGGCGGCATATTAGACCAATCTACCTCTTCTAATCCACGAACTTTTTCTCCGTCTTTTCTTAACCATACTCCTTTTGATAAAACGGCGATTGGGACAGGATTTCGCTCGTCCTCTAGGAAATTCAATGTTGCAAGTCTACCTGTTGCAATAACACCATGTAAATTTGAAAGATTATAGTACTTTGCAACGTTAAATGATGCCATCAAGTACGCATCAATCGGATCTACACCTGCATCTAATGCTACCTGAATACATTTGTCCATTACACCGTCAGTATGAAAAGATGGTGTCGAACCATCTGTAGTCATCATTAAATGATCAAAGATACGTAGATCCTTCTCTAAAATATCCTTTAGTAGGTTTGGTAAATCTGGACGAATGGAAGAATGACGTAAGGTAACTGCATAACCATGCAGTATCCGTCTTTCTACTTCCTCGATTGTCATAGACTCATGGTCACCGTCTGCCCCTAATAATCTCATTCTAGCAAGTGTTTTCTCGGATGCACCAGGAAAATGTCCTTCGATTTTCATTCCTTTGGTTTTAGCCTGCTGAAGCCAATACAGCATCTGGTCATCTCCGGATAGTAATCTAGGCCATCCCGTCAGCTCACCACCCATAATGACATCCGGTCGATTGATCCATTCTCCTACTGTTTTGGAGTTAAAAAGCTGCTCTTCATTTTCTAATTCTGTTTGGGAATCAAAACGAGCCCACCAATAAAAAGAAAAGGGTAATTTTTTTAACTCATCCATTATTGAAAACGCTTTCTTATTTTCAAGCATCAGGAAAAGGATTAAATTATCTGATATAAATGTTGTGGTTCCAAGCTGTGAAGCGTAATCTGCAAATGTTTGTGGATTATAAAGCTGGAATGGATGTACATGGGGTTCAATATAACCAGGTACAATCTTTTGCCCCGCAGCATCGTATACTTCAGTTTCATCCGTAATTAGAGGTGTTTCAGACCCAGAATAAACGATGCGGTCTTTGACAATCCAAATGTTTCCACTTATCCACTTTTTCAAATGGCTATGTAAGTAAGTAGCATTCTTAATAAGAATGTCGGGTGCTTTTGTACCGTTGACCACTTCTATTTGATGCCTTATATGTTCGATTTTCCATATTGGATAATGCATGTAACCCTTCTCCTTCCCGTATATTCTATTCATAAAAATAATACTAGCACAGTACTTTAGTAAATCAAAGTGTTGAATTATATTTTTTGTAAATTCTGATAAACAAATAGGTAAATTTATCTGCTACTATATTTATCGACCGAATAATCTCTATTTTAAAGACAAGTAAAGTTTGCATATGATAGTTTAGAATATCTATTGCATAGCCTTCTCTTATATAATAGTCTCCTTAAAGGAAATTATGATAAATTTTAAAAAGGTCATTGTTTAGAACTAACACGTGATGGCAGATTCCCACTTATCTAGCGAATAATTTTTTGTGGTGTGAGCGATAAGCAAGCTCTACTTAAGGCCCGCCTGTCGCTTCAATCATACGTATATAGGAAATAAAGATCCGACTTAGTATCACTTTCAAAGTCCATTAGCTTCTCTAAACTAAAACAAGTGGTTAAATGTTCCATTTTGCTATTATTAGGTATTATCACTTAATGAAACATTACCTTCCGTGAGAAGTACAATCTGTTCTCGCACATTTCTAAAAAAAGAATGTCCAAGCTTATACCGGACATTCTTTCCAAATTATTTAAATGTTCGCCAACCAATATCGGTTCTATAGAATAAACCATTCCACTCTGTTTTAGATAGCTTTTCATAGACACTTTGCTGTGCAGCCTTTAAGGTTGCTTCTTTTCCCGCTACTAATAAGACACGACCACCGTTTGCTACTAGCTCACCATCCTGCAACTTCGTACCTGCATGGAATATGTGTAGTCCCTCTTCAGTCAAATAATCTAAATTAGGAATCACTGCACCCTTTGCCGGATTCATTGGATATCCCTCAGCAGCAATTACTACACCTAACATTGCCTCGTCGGACCATTCTACATGATAAGACGTTCCTTCCATCAACGCTTCCATAAATTCACCAAAATCACTCTTCATTCTAGGAAGAACTACTTGAGTTTCAGGATCTCCAAAACGAGCATTAAATTCGATAACTTTTGGACCTTCCTTTGTCAGGATAAGACCAGCATATAAAATACCTGTGAAAGGATAACCTTCTGCAGTCATTGCTTGAACGGTTGGTTCCACAATCGTTTGGTAAGCAGTCTCTATTACGTCCTTAGAGATTTGTGGCACAGGGGAATATGCACCCATCCCTCCGGTGTTCGGGCCTTCATCCCCATCGAAAGCACGTTTATGATCCTGTGCTATTACCATTGGATAAATAGCCCCGTTATGGACAAAGGACATATATGAAAATTCTTCTCCATCTAAAAACTCTTCTATAACAACACGAGAGGAAGATTCTCCAAACAATTGGTTACCAATCATGTCCTCTACTGCGGCTGTCGCCTCTTCAACCGACATCGCAACTACTACGCCTTTCCCAGCAGCAAGACCATCCGCCTTCACAACAATTGGAGCTCCAAGACGTTCAATATATTCTTTTGCTTTGTCTACCTCTGTAAATGTTTCATAAGCAGCTGTTGGGATTTTGTATTTGTCCATTAATTCTTTTGCAAAAGTTTTACTTCCTTCAATTTGTGCGGCAGCCTTCGTTGGGCCAAATATACGTAAGCCTTGACCTTCGAAGAAATCTACAATCCCTTCTGCAAGAGGCTGTTCTGGTCCGACAAACGTTAAATCAATCTTGTTTTCTTTTGCGAAATTGGCTAACTCGTCAAAAGCTAACGTATCAATCGGAACAATTTGAACGTCCTTTTCCATCCCTGCGTTCCCAGGTGCTACAAACACTTTCTGAACAGACGGAGATAGATGGAACTGCTTAGCAATAGCATGTTCTCTCCCTCCACTACCAATAACAAGAATATTCATGAATGTGGGAAGCCTCCTTAATGTTTAAAATGGCGCACGCCAGTAAATACCATCGCAATTCCATACTCGTTAGCTTTATCAATTGAATCTTGGTCTTTCACAGATCCACCAGTTTGAATAATTGCTGTAACACCAGCTTTGGCAGCTGCCTCTACTGTATCATTCATAGGGAAGAAAGCATCTGATGCAAGACTAGCTCCTTTTGCAAGATCACCTGCTTGTTCAAGAGCGATTTTAGCAGATCCTACACGGTTCATCTGGCCTGCTCCTACACCTACTGTCATTTCTTCATTCGCTACCACGATGGCGTTAGATTTAACATGCTTTACTACATTCCATCCCAATGTCATCGATTTCCATTCTTCCTCTGTAGGCTGACGTTCTGTAACTACTCGAACATCTGCATCCTTTAACCCGTAAGTATCTGGAGATTGTATTAATAATCCACCCTCTACTGAGACCGTATTCCATTTGTCTTTTTTCGTTTGCTCATAGGAAATAGTTAAAAGACGAATGTTCTTCTTAGCAGTTAGCATTGCAATGGCTTCCTCGGAGAAGGACGGAGCAATAATAATCTCTAAGAAAATGCCTGCTAATGTTTTAGCAGTAGTAGCATCCACTTCACGGTTTAAAGCCACAATACCTCCAAAAATAGATGTAGAATCTGCTTCATAAGCTTTTTGGAATGACTCGGAAATTGTGTTTCCTGTACCTACTCCACATGGATTCATATGCTTCACAGCAACTGCAGCTGGTAATTCAAATTCCTTAACAATTTGGATAGCAGCATTTGCATCTTGGATATTGTTATAAGAAAGCTCCTTACCGTGTAATTGCTTAGCAGATGCGATCGAGAAATCAGAACCAAGTGGGCGTTTGTAGAATGCAGCCTGTTGATGAGGATTTTCTCCATAACGCAAAGCTTGCTTACGCTCATATGTAAGAGTTAATAGCTCAGGGAATTCTTCTCCCGTAAGATTTGTCATATAATCTGCGATTAACGCATCATAAGCTGCTGTGTGACGGAATACTTTAGCTGCAAGTCTACGACGTGTTTCAATAGTAGTTTCTCCAGTTTCTTTTAGCTGACTTAACACTTCTTCGTAATCAGTTGTATCAGTAACTACTGTTACATACTGATGATTTTTAGCTGCTGAGCGTAGCATAGACGGTCCACCAATATCGATGTTTTCAATAGCATCTTCAAATGCTACATCAGGTTTTGAAATAGTTTCACGGAAAGGATAAAGGTTTACGCAAACCACTTGGATTGGGGTTATGTTATGTTCTTCTAATTGAGCTTGGTGAGAGGGATCATCATGCTTTGCTAGTAATCCACCGTGAATCATTGGGTTTAATGTTTTTACTCGACCATCCAAAATCTCTGGAAAATTAGTTACTTGGTCAACAGAGGTAATAGCAACTCCATTTTTCTCTAAAAATGATTTGGTACCTCCAGTTGATAAAATTTCATACCCAAGCTGTTCCAGCTCTTTTGCAAACTCAAGAATTCCTGATTTATCAGATACACTGATTAACGCACGTTTAGACACAATAATTCCTCCTAATTTTTTGAAAAATCGATATTAAATATTTAAATGAAAAGTACGGGGGTAGCTCCACAGCAATTGTAAATTATTCGTTAGCCCCTCTAGTGAAAGTTAAATATGTTAAGTTTCATGCATAACATAAAATAAAGGATTAATTTAACTTTGCCCTTCTAATTTCCCTACCTGCACTACATGTGATTAAAGCTGTAGGCGGCGACTCCAGTGGGAAGAGTGAGACAGATAAGACATCCCAACCACGCGCGTAAGCGACGGGGGATGGCTTATCGCTCACCCCACGGAAAGCGTCCGCCGAAAGCGCAAATCTGTGATCTATTGGTCCTAATTTTTAAATAAGTTATCTTTCCATAAGCTCTATGCTGGCAGAAAGCAAGGTCGGCTAGCTCCACAGCTGTTGCAAGGCCTTTACGTATAATTCATGCTCTACTGCATGAATTCTTTCCTCAGTCTTCTCTCGGTCATCAGCAACAACCTCTACTGCACATTGAGATAATATAGGTCCAGTGTCCATGCCAGCATCTACTAAATGTACAGTAACTCCTGTAACCTTCACTCCATGCTCCATCGCTTGACCGATAGCGTCTTTTCCAGGGAAGGCGGGTAACAAGGAAGGATGAATATTAACTATACGATTCGGATATGCATCCAGTAACACATTGCCAACCAATCTCATGTAACCAGCAAGCACTAGCCATTCTACCTGTAACTCTTGTAATTCGTTTAAAATTTCCTGCTCATAAGCTTCCTTTGTAGAAAAATCGGATGGCTTACATATTAGCGTTTCAATTCCTACTGTCTTTGCACGATCCACAACATATGCATCTGGTCTGTTTGTTACAACTAAGACGGGTTCACCTACCAGCTTACCCGCCCTAACCGCATCATAGATTGCTTGAAAATTAGTGCCGCTTCCTGAAGCGAAGACGGCAAACTTTGGACCTGTACTCATTACACTAAACTCCCGTCATGTGTTCCGTTGAATAGTACGCCTTCCCCTTTTACCACACGACCGATTGTGTATGCTTTTTCTCCATGAGTCTCAGCTATAGCAATCGCCTTTTCTGCCTCTTCCTCAGTTAAAGCTAGTACAAAGCCAATTCCCATATTAAATACATTATAAAGATCTCTATCAGTCAGCTGCCCCTTTTCCTTGAGGAATTGGAATATCGGTAGCACTTCCCAAGAACCAAGATCTATTTCAGTTGCCAACCCTTCTGGCATCATACGTGGGAGGTTTTCATAGAATCCTCCGCCAGTTACATGTGCCATACCATGGATGTTTAATTGCTGATGTAACTCCATTACTGGTTTTGCATAAATCTTAGTAGGAGTTAAGAGAGCCTTGCCAATTTCTCCAAGGTCCTCAAAACCCTCCACTATCGTATCTGTTGTATACCCTTGCTCTTCAAATACTATTTTACGTACAAGAGAATATCCATTGGAATGAACACCACTAGAGGCTATACCAACTAATACATCTCCTTCGCTAATCTGCTCACCTGTTACTATTTTTGCTTTTTCACAAGCACCAACAGCAAACCCCGCTAAATCGTACTCATTCTCTTCATAAAGCCCTGGCATTTCTGCCGTTTCTCCGCCTATTAAGGCTGCACCAGACTGAACACATCCATCTGCAACGCCCTTTACAATTTGTTCGATACGAGTTGGTACTGCCTTACCTACCGCTACATAATCTAAGAAGAATAAAGGCTCTGCTCCTTGTGCAGCGATGTCATTTACACACATAGCAACACAATCGATACCAATTGTGTCGTGACTGTCCATCATAAAGGCAAGCTTAAGCTTTGTTCCTACACCATCAGTCCCAGAGATTAAGACTGGTTCTTTATAATTTAAAGAAGATAAGTCGAACATTCCTCCAAAGCCACCAAAAGTACCCATGATTCCTTTTCTAGCTGTACGTTCGACATGTGATTTCATGCGTTCAACTGCTTCATAGCCAGCTTCAATATTTACACCAGCTTTTTCATATGCTTTTGACATCTATAATCCTCCTATCGAACAAGCTCTTTTTCATGTGGTAATTTTGTGTCTGGAAATATATCTGTTGGGTATTCTCCAGTAAAGCAGGCTAAGCAATGACCACAATTTTTTTCACCGTCTGGTCTGCCAATAGCTTCTACCATTCCCTCCACCGATAAGAAGGAAAGGGAATCTGCACCAATCAATTCACGCATTTCTTCAATAGAATTATTTGCTGCAATCAGTTCAGAATCAGAACTAATATCTATCCCATAAAAGCATGGATTCTTTAAAGGAGGAGAACTAATAACTACGTGAACCTCTGTCGCTCCTGCCTCCTTTAGCATATTTACAATTCTTCTAGAGGTAGTTCCACGAACGATAGAGTCATCAACCATAACCACACGCTTGCCTTTCACGACTTGACGAACTGGTGATAGCTTCATCTTAACTCCACGCTCACGTAAGTCCTGCGATGGCTGGATAAACGTTCGGCCAACATAACGGTTTTTGATCAGACCTAGCTCATACGGAATACCCGTTGATTCTGAAAATCCTATTGCTGCAGAAATACTGGAGTCTGGGACACCTGTTACCACATCTGCATCGATGAATACTTCATTTGCTAGTTGCTTTCCTAAACGCTTTCTTGCCATATGAATATTTATGCCATCTATATCAGAGTCCGGGCGAGAAAAGTAGACATACTCCATTGTACATATCGCACGGTCCTTTTTTTCAATATAACGTTCCGAACGACAACCTTCGTCATTAATAATTAAAAGCTCTCCTGGATGGATAGAGCGTACTAGCTCTGCTCCGATTAAATCGAAGGCACTTGTTTCAGAAGCCACTACCCAAGCATGGTCTAATTTCCCTAGGGAAAGAGGACGCATGCCTTGCGGATCCTGTGCGACTAGCATGCCATCCTCGGTCAGAATGATGAAGGCAAAGGCTCCTTCTAGTAATCGAAGAGATTGCTTTGCACGCTCTTCAAAGGAGGGTAATTTACTCTTTTTTAATAAGTGAGCCAGCACTTCTGTATCTGAAGTCGTTTGAAAAATACTTCCTTGCTGCTCTAGGTTACGCTTCAAACGAGTAGCATTGACGATGTTACCATTGTGCGCAATGGCTAAGCTGCCTGTCGTAGAATTGAATAGTAAAGGCTGTACATTCTCAAGTCCAGATCCTCCTGCTGTTGCATAACGAACATGAGCAATAGCCGAGTGCCCTTCCAGCTGCTCCAGCTTTCCATTATTAAACACGTCATTCACAAGGCCTTCGCCTTTTACCGCGCGTAAGGATTTGCCATCGGTTACAACAATCCCTGCACCCTCCTGTCCTCGGTGCTGTAATGCATGCAGTCCATAATAACTCATGGCCGCAGGCTGGGTGTGACCCCAAATACCAAACACACCACATTCTTCATTTAAGCCTCTGATTTCAGCAAGCATGGTATGGCTCCTTTCCAAGCGGAACGGAATTCGTCAACAGAACCGCTGATCCATGTAGTTCCGTCTTCTTGAGAGATTACTAGATTATTTGTATCAGTTACCTGACCAATTTTCTGAGCATCTTCTACAATTGCTTCAAACTGATCAGCATCCTCTGGCTTGATCGTCACGATGAAACGAGATTGGGATTCACTGAATAAAGTCGTTACTGCTGAACCTTGAACCGTCACTTCTACTCCAAGACCTTTAGCGCCAAATGCTTTTTCAGCTAATGCTACTGCAAAGCCACCCTCTGCGATATCGTGGGCTGACTGTACTAAACCAGCTTGAATAGCTGATAATAAGGCTTGTTGGCGAGCTGCTTCTACCTCTAAATCAATGGAAGGTGCTTGACCAAAAATGCGACCTTCTACTAATTTTTGTAGCTCCGAGCCACCGAATTCTGTTTTAGTGTCACCTATCAAATAAACGAGATCTCCCGTTTGCTTAACAAATTGAGTTGTTACATGAGCCAAATCCTCTACTAATCCTACAAGACCAATGGTTGGTGTTGGATAAACGGCTGTTCCACTTCTTTCATTATAAAGGGACACATTTCCTCCAATTACCGGTGAGTCTAAGGCGATACAAGCAGCAGCTATCCCTTCTGCTGACTGATCTAACTGCCAGAAGATTTCCGGGTTTTCAGGGTTACCGAAATTCAGACAATCAGTAATTGCCAATGGCTTAGCTCCTGAACACACTACATTACGTGCTGCCTCTGCCACTGCAATTTTCCCTCCGGCTACTGGATCTAAGTAAATATAGCGAGAGTTGCAATCTGTCGTCATAGCAAGGCCTTTATTTGTCCCACGAACACGTACAACTGCTGCATCGGAACCAGGAGTAACCACTGTACTAGTTCTAACCTGATAGTCATATTGATCGTACACCCATTCCTTTGAAGCAATTGTAGGCTGTTGAAGAAGCTTTAAAAGCGTTTCGTTATAGTCCGTTACTACAGGTTCTTTGTTTTCCATAGCTTGAAACTCTGTGTAATAAGCAGGAATCTTAGAAGGCTTATGATAAACCGGTGCTTCCTCCGCAAGTGCATCTGCTGGAACCTCTGCTACAATCTCGCCATTATGAAGAAGGCGAAGCATTTTATCATTTGTTACCTTACCAACAGCAACACAATCTAGACCATACTTTTCAAAAACCTCAACGATTTCTTCTTCACGGCCCTTTTTAACAACAATTAGCATGCGTTCCTGTGATTCAGATAGCATCATTTCATAGGCAGTCATACCAGTTTCGCGCTGTGGAACAAAGTCTAAGTTCATCTCTACTCCGTGCCCAGCTTTTGAAGCCATTTCTGCCGAGGAAGAAGTTAAACCAGCTGCTCCCATGTCTTGGATTCCGATAATTGCATCCGATTTAATAACCTCTAGACATGCTTCTAATAAAAGCTTTTCCATAAATGGATCCCCTACTTGAACTGCAGGACGCTTTTCTTCAGAAGCTTCCGTCAATTCTTCCGAGGCGAATGTCGCACCATGAATTCCATCACGTCCTGTTTTTGCTCCAGCATACATCACTGTATTACCTTCACCAGCTGCTATTCCTTTTTGGATATCCTCATGGTTGATTAAACCGACACACATAGCATTTACTAGTGGGTTACCCTCGTAACAGTCATCAAACTGAATTTCTCCGCCAACTGTTGGAATACCAATACAGTTACCATAGCCAGCAATACCTGCCACTACTTCTTCAAACAAATATTTAACACGTGGTGTTTTTAGTTCACCAAATCGCAAAGAATTTAACATAGCAATTGGGCGTGCTCCCATTGAAAAGACATCTCGAATAATTCCGCCTACTCCTGTTGCAGCTCCTTGATAAGGCTCGATTGCAGAGGGATGGTTATGCGATTCCATTTTAAAAACTACAGCCTGCCCATCACCAATGTCGACAATACCTGCACCCTCTCCTGGCCCTTGTAAAACTTGAGGTCCCTTTGTAGGGAATTTACGTAGAACTGGCTTAGAATTTTTATAAGAGCAGTGCTCCGACCACATAACAGAGAATAAACCAGTCTCTGTATAATTAGGCAGTCTTCCTAGGATTTTTTCCACCATCGCAAATTCTTCATCGGACATTCCCATTTGAGCATATAGCTTTTGTTCTTTAATCTGCTCCGCATTCGGTTCAAGCATGACTGACATGAGATTCCCTCCACTGTTTCAAAATAGATTTGAATAATGCTAATCCATCACTTCCACCCATCATTTCGCTTACAGCGCGCTCTGGGTGAGGCATCATCCCAAGTACATTTCCTCTTTCGTTTACAATACCTGCAATATCTTCTATGCTTCCATTTGGATTGTCAGAAGCATAGGTAAAGACAATTTGGTTGTTTTCCTTTAGTGACATCAATGTTAGTTCATCACAATAATAATTACCTTCTCCGTGGGCAATCGGGATCTGAATCACATCATTCTTCTTATAAGCAGAGGTAAATTGGGTTTCATTATTTACTACTCTTAAGTCAACCGTGCGACACATAAACTTTAAGTCTTTGTTGCGCAATAAGGCACCTGGTAAAAGGCCAGCCTCTGTCAGCACTTGAAATCCATTACAAACACCTAGAACTGGCTTACCAGCTTCTGCAGCCTTCACCACTTCAGACATAATATTTGAGAAGCGAGAAATGGCACCACAACGTAGGTAGTCACCATAAGAGAACCCACCTGGCAGTAAAATGGCATCAAATTTGCTTAAATCCTTCTCATCATGCCAAACGTATTCTACTTCTTCGCCAAGCTCATCTTTAATCGCATGGTACATATCTAAATCACAATTGGATCCTGGAAATACGATGACAGCGAACTTCATTTGCTGACAGCCTCCTCCACCTCATAGCGATAATCTTCGATTACTGTATTCGTTAAAAGCTTTTCACACATCTCTCTTATCATTGCATCTAAATCACGTGTTCCTTCTTCTATTTGGAGCTCCAGATATTTACCAATTCTCACGTCCGTAACTTCTTTGTATTCCATAGAATGTAGTGCACCCATTACTGCACTCCCTTGTGGATCTAATACACTTTCACGAAGTGTCACATATACTTTAACTTTTTTCATTTTGATAGTCCTCCTAGACGGGAAAGTATAATCTCATAAACCTCTGTTAAGCTTCCTAAATTGCGTCTGAACACGTCTTTATCTAGTTTTTGGTTTGTTTCCTTGTCCCAAAGTCGACAAGTATCCGGAGAGATTTCATCGGCAAGCAAAATAGAACCGTCAGCTGTTTTACCAAACTCTAATTTGAAATCTACTAAAGTAACACCAATATCAGAGAATATTGGGAGAAGCACTTGGTTAACCTTAAGTGCCATCGTTTGAAGCGTATCTATTTCTTCAGAAGAAGCAATTTCCAATAAATCTAAATGTGCATTTGTTAAAAGTGGGTCACCAAGCTCGTCATCCTTTAGATAAAACTCAACAATTGGATGTTTTAGAAGGGTCCCCTCTTCCAAACCAAGTCTCTTAGAAAGACTTCCGGCAGCTATATTTCTTACAACAACCTCAAGCGGGATAATCTCTACTTTCTTTACCAGTTGGTCATTTTCAGAAAGCTGCTCAATAAAATGAGATTCAATCCCATACTTCTTTAGCTGTTCGAAAAGAATAGTAGTAATTTTGTTATTTAATATGCCCTTACCATTGATTTCTGCCTTCTTCTCTCCGTTAAATGCAGTTGCACTATCCTTATATGTAACGTAGAGAACCTCTTCGTTCTCCGTTGCATATAATCTTTTTGCTTTACCTTCGTATAATAGATTGCCTTTTATCACGATAGTTTCCCCCATATAATCAGATATGTCTTGATGTTTTTGTTAACTCTATTTATTTAAGCCTAAGCGGTCAAAAATCATATCGACGTGCTGAATGTGGTAATTGTAGTCAAAGCAATCATCCAATTCTTCTTTAGTTAATAATGAAGTAATTTTTTCATCTGCATCCACAAAGCTACGGAATGCCTTTTGAGATTCCCATGCCTTCATAGCAAGTGGCTGTACCGTATCGTATGCTGTTTCGCGCGCCAGCCCTTTGTCGATCAATGCAAGTAAAACTCGCTGTGAATATATTAAACCTAACGTGGAATCCATATTACGTTTCATGTTCTCAGGGAACACGGTAAGGTTCTTCACAATGTTACTAAAACGATTCAACATATAGTTCAATGCAATGGTTGCATCCGGTAAGATTACACGCTCTGCAGATGAATGAGAGATATCTCTTTCATGCCATAGCGCTACGTTTTCATAGGCAGTCATCATATAACCACGAATAAGTCTTGCCATCCCAACCATATTCTCAGATCCAATTGGATTACGTTTATGTGGCATTGCTGATGAACCCTTTTGTCCTTTTGAGAAAAACTCTTCTACTTCACGAGTTTCTGACTTTTGCAGTCCACGAATCTCTGTAGCAAATTTTTCGATAGAAGTAGCTACTAGCGCTATTACACTTAAATATTGAGCATGACGATCACGCTGTAAGGTTTGAGTAGAGATTGGAGAAGCTGCTAATCCGAGCTTTTCACATACGTACTGCTCTACAAATGGATCGATATTTGCATACGTACCAACCGCTCCTGACATCTTACCTGTCTCAATTACTTTAGCTGCTGCTTCAAAGCGCTCCAGGTTACGCTTCATTTCTTCTGTCCATAGTGCTAGCTTTAAACCGAATGTAGTCGGCTCTGCATGAACACCATGAGTACGTCCCATCATTACCGTATATTTATGTTCTTTTGCTTTATTTTCTAAGATTTCGATAAAGCTTTGAATGTCTTTTCGTAGTATACTGTTCGCTTGTTTAATCACATAAGAAAGAGCAGTATCGACTACGTCTGTAGAAGTTAATCCATAATGTACCCATTTACGCTCTTCTCCTAATGTTTCAGATACTGCACGAGTGAATGCTACAACATCATGTCTTGTCTCTTGTTCAATCTCTAAAATACGGTCTACCGAAAAGGAAGCATTTTTACGAAGAAGTGCGACATCCTCCTTTGGAATATCACCTATTTCTGCCCATGCCTCACAGGCTAAAATTTCTACCTCTAACCAGGCATTGTATTTGTTTTCTTCTGTCCAAATCGCTCCCATTTCAGGGCGTGTATAACGTTCTATCATTTTTATTCCTCCAAATTAAGACCAGATTTTTGATTGTTCGATTTCTACTAGTGTTTTCTCAATATCGTCCGAAAGAATCGTAACGTGTCCCATCTTTCTGTTTTCCATAGCCTCACTTTTGCCATACAGGTGTAGCGACCAATTTGGATACTTGCTGAGCGAGTTTGTTACAGGAATTACATGCTGTCCTAGTATGTTGACCATAACTGAGTTCGTCCATAGCTTCGGTTGTCTTAAAGGCCAGCCACACACCGCTCTTATATGCTGATGGAATTGAGATACATTACAAGCTTCTATAGAATAGTGACCTGAATTATGAGGTCTAGGAGCTAACTCATTTATTAATATCTTGTCGCCTTCAAGCACAAACATTTCTACAGCAAGCGTTCCTACAAGATTCAAATGGTTCGCAATTACTTCCGCAGCCTCTACCGCTTTTTGAGATAGAGATTTACTAATTCTCGCTGGCACTATAGTTTCATGTAAAATATGATTCACATGAATATTTTCTCCGATTGGTAAGCAATACGTTTCTCCATTTCCATTTCTTTGTACAATTACTGAAATCTCTTTAGTAAATGGTACAAATGCTTCCGCTATGCATGGTGAGTGTTGAAAAAGAGGCTTAGCTAGTTGTAACTCTTCCTTACTTTTAACAATCTGCTGTCCTTTTCCATCATACCCTCCACGTGTAGTTTTCACCACGCATGGATAGCCGATATTATCTATGTTGGAGGATAGCTCCTCAAAGCTTTGTACCTCTATAAATTTTGCCACTGGCACTCCAGCTGCTCGAATCGATCTCTTCTCCAAAATACGGTCTTGTGTAATTTTTACAAGCTCCGCTCCTTGAGGAACATAAGCAATTTCTGTAAGTCTCTTTAAACCTTCATAATCTATATTTTCAAATTCATAGGTTATCACTTCACTAACTTCGGCAAGCTCCTCTAAAGCTGCCTCATCGTTATATGGTGCAACAATTTGAATATCTGCAATCTGACCACAAGGAGAGTCCATCTTCGGTTCAAGGACAGCCACTTTAAATCCCGCTTCTTTAGCTGCAAGGGCCATCATTCTCCCGAGCTGTCCCCCGCCAATAATCCCTATTGTTTGTCCCGGATAGATTGTCTTCATCGTAGCTCACCATTACTTTCTAAGACATTTTTTTTAATTGCTTCTCTTCTATTTTCTAACCGAATAGCAATTTCATCATTATGAATGGAAAGAATTTGTGCAGCAAGTAAACCTGCATTTGTAGCACCGGCCTTACCTATTGCCACCGTTGCTACTGGAACTCCTCCAGGCATTTGAACAATTGATAATAAAGAATCTAATCCATTCAATGCCTTGGATTGTACTGGTACACCTATAACCGGAAGTGTCGTCTTTGCCGCCACCATTCCTGGTAAATGTGCCGCTCCTCCTGCTCCTGCAATAATTACCTGAATCCCTCTTCCTCGGGCTTGTTCCGCATATTCAAACATAAGATCAGGAGTGCGATGTGCAGATACCACCTGTTTCTCATATGGAATATGTAACTCATCTAATATTTCACAGCTATGCTTCATCGTTTCCCAATCACTAGAACTACCCATAATTACACCAATTTTTGCGTTCATTATTTTCGTCCCTTCCTTTTAAACAAAAAATTCCTCAAATAAACTACTTTCTTTAAGAAGAAAAGCAGTTTACTTGAGGAACATAGTAAGGGTGTTTGATACTTGCATATGCATAGAAGAACACACCCTTTTAGCAGTTTCCAAAAGTCGCTTTCCCTCATAGTCCTGTCATTTACGGTGACTTGGTAGAAACGCTAAAGCCAATTCTTTAGCATATATGGGGATCAAATCGTTCTATTACTATTAATATTCTAACAAGTCTAGATAGTAACGTCAACGCCTAAAAGCGAACAATAAATTTTCAGAAAACTATAATGTTCGGTTTTTGATGTATTTTCTATTATTTCTTTTCTTTAATACCTTTTAATTGAATAATTTGCCTGATAGGAACAGGTTTTCCATCCACCTCTGCAAACAAAGGCTCTTCTCTCCTACCAACCACTTGAAAGCCCTGCTCTGCCATCTTTTCCATACAGGCTGCAATGCTTTCATTTTCTTGCACTTCAAACCATTGTGTTTCTTGCTTCATCTAAAGAGCTTCCCTTTCCTAATCGTTTTAACCCAGAACCCGCCATGAATCGTTTTGGGCTCATGTGCAATAATAAAGATTTTCGGATCAATTTCCTTTAATCGATCATATAGCTTTTTCTCATATTTCCTAGGAGTTAATATTTGAAGTGCTTGTCTATGCCCTGCTAAACCATTTACCGTCCAATCGGTAACCCCGTACCCTTCCTCTCGGAGAATATTGGATAATTGGTTTACATCACTTTCTACAGAAATAGCATTAACCATAATATATCCTAAAGACATTTTTTCCTCAAGCTTAGAACCAACAATGATTCCCGTACCAAAACCAAGTGCATAGGCAACAAGATTTTGAATAGCATCCAAGTTATCTAACACTAGGCCAAGCCCTACTACATAAACAGTAACCTCTACAATACTCATCAATGCAGCAATATATCGATACCCCTTTAGTGTAAGAATCATCCTAGTAGTGGATAACGTAACGTATACAATGTTAATGACAAAAATCGTCAACACCATAATCCATGCATTTTCTAACATTCTTCCAACTCCTTTAAATAATAGTTCCTCATAGGTAGAAGATATTCTAATATATACCCGATATGAACATATATAATCAAGGAAAGGAAGTTGGAGTAGGGTAGGGAAGATTAGAATGAGAAGTTATAGAGGATAAGCTTCGAAAGTTTTTATAAATTTTGTGGAGATTAGAGTTTCTTGAAAGTAAATAAGCTGTATTAAGAAAGTTTAAGCAAATTTAGTGATTGCTGGTTTCATGGATGTCTGACATAGAGAGTGTAGCTCGATTGGGGAGTGATTTCGGTTTATCGCTGTTGGCTGGGTTTTATTATCGTTCAGCAAACCATTTTGCATCTTCATCTCTTTTCTAGCTCATTCGGGGTCTTTTACATTGAGAGTGCGGCTCGATTAGGAGAGTTATTTCGATTTATCACCGTTCACAGGATTTTATCACCGTTCGAAGAGATTTATCACCGTTCATCGTGGTTTTATCACCATTCAGTGAGTTTTATCACCGTTCGCTGAGATTTATCACCGGTCAGTAGAAAACAGGTTTTAACTCTAGCTGCTTGGGATGCATCCTTATACCATTCTCAAATAAGATATAAAAAGTCATTCTAAGATCTTGTCTAACATTCCCCTCTCCATTTTGTATTTAGTACTTTTGCCAAATCCAACACTCTTTAACTCCATACCATGCATTAATCTATTTGCAGTCTGACTCATCTCTAACTGCAAAAAATTTCGACAATCATTATTAGTCATCTCATCACCCACTAACATAAACCACTCCTTAATTGCACTAACATGAGCCTCCTTGTTTTGATGAAGACAGTTTGGACATTGCCAGTTACGTATGATACGTTTCATCCCCATCCAGTTACACTCTGTGCACCTCACTCCTTTAATTAAATCGTTAACATCTATCCCCCATGTACGACACATGGGATAGGGATAATAATCATTGTGGTCTAAAAGAAGACTTATCCTTAACTCCTCTAATTGTTCAGCAGTCATAAAAGCATTATCTCTAGGTTGTTCCCAAATAAAGTTTGGAATGTTACTAGGATACATAATAGTGTGGCTAATTGGTGGCTTTACTATTTCTGACTTCATAGTACTTAAAACAACCGCTCCTATTATTGGAATATTTAATGACCTTTTACTTAGCCATCTTTGTAGCATTTTTATATTTCTATCTAACTGAACTTCTGGGCTTTCAAAAATATCAAGCTGACCATTTCCCAACTTTCTTTTTAGGCAAAATGGATTTCTCTCAAAACTCAACTCTCCGATAATATTTTTAGACTCTAATATTAATAAATAATGTTGAGAAATAACTAAAGCATCGATTTGGAAGTATCCATCAGAACTTAAATTTAAATTGAATAAAACATAATAATTAAAAGGAAAAGTATATTTATTAAATATTCCCTCCACAACTTCCTCACCTTTAATCGATCATGAAGTACCTTTAATCCATGATAATTATAATTAATTGAACTTCTTTTGCTAATCATTTATCAAATTTCTCCTCCTTTTCTGCATGATATCATACTTATAAATTTTTTAAATTTAACTATTTCTACAATATTTTTATTTTGGCTAGATTTACGTACTCATTAATTTAAAATACACTAAATTTCACTATAATTATTTTATTTTTAAGTTTTTTGTCATATATAGTTTCTATTTCCCGGGAAATGTAAATTAGAGGGATTAAGCAGAATTCCTGATTCGACATTTTAAGTAGTTATCAAGAATGAATCATCTGTGAAAACCTTATTATAATGCCTAAAATGAACCTTTAAAGTAAATACGCCCTAAAGTGCACAAAGCTCTTTAAAGACCATCTGAGCCATTCTCCCTTGCCTTCTCGCATACTTTCTTAAGGTAAGAGATTGCCTTCGGTTCTTTCCTATAAAAGACAAAACAAAAAAGCCGCCACCGATTACTCGGTGACGACTTTCTTTAGTTGCCCAGCGACGTCCTACTCTTGCAGGGGGAGACCCCCAACTACCATCGGCGCTGAAGAGCTTAACTTCCGTGTTCGGTATGGGAACGGGTGTGACCTCTTCGCCATCATCACTAGACTT
>NZ_JAMAWN010000022.1:0-64805 GCF_023713305.1 Psychrobacillus sp. MER TA 171
TTGCATGTATTAGGCACGCCGCCAGCGTTCGTCCTGAGCCAGGATCAAACTCTCCATAATAGAGAACTTAAAAAGCTCATTTTGTTTTGCTGGCATCATCATTAAATGATGTCAAAAATTGTTTTGCTTCAATCAAGCCGAAGCTTGTTGATGCTGTATGTCTTAACGTTTTGCATGTTCAGTTTTCAATGTTCATTGCGTCGTTTTGTTTTTGACGACTTTATTAGTATATCTCGCTTCAGTTAAGTTGTCAACAACTTTTTTTAATTTCTTTTAAGTCGTTACTCACATGTTCTAAAGGACATGTATTAATATACAACGATTAAAAACAAAAAGCAATACCTTTTATTAAATTTTATAGGTTTTTCTTTAAAAATTTGATCCTTATCCTTTGTTTGCACATAATACACCAGTTTATCTAGGGGTAAACCTTGCTTTTTATGGGTTCCAACCTATATAAACACTCCCTCCCACCTTTTTATAAGTCGTTTCCTTACAAAACTAAATTATTTCTTCAAGTGATATTAATTAGAAAACTGGGTATGTAAGTATAAGATTAAAATTTCCACATATTCTTAACTATCTATATGAAAGGAGGCACCACGGTGGATTGGATTCCCTATCTAAACGGATATGGTGAAATATTAATAAAATTAGGTTTTGCGGCAACCCTAAGTTTAGTTATTGGGATTGAAAGAGAATTAAAAAAGAAACCAATTGGCCTTAAAACAAGCATCGTCATTGCAACCTTTAGTTGTTTACTAACATACATATCAATAGAGTCAGCTTACAAAGCGCATCATGGTCATGATGGAGTAAATATAACTATGGATCCTTTACGATTGGCCGCACAAATAGTAAGCGGTATCGGCTTTCTCGGAGCAGGTGTCATTCTACGCAAGGGCAACGACAGTATAAGTGGACTTACTACAGCAGCAATGATTTGGGGAGCCGGCGGAATAGGTATAGCCGTAGGTGCCGGTTTTTATCTGGAAGCTGCCCTTACCGTTGTTATCGTACTAATAGGTATAGAAGTAATCCCTCCTCTTCTATCAAAAGTCGGTCCGAAGCGCTTACGATCCAGAGAATTATCATTAAAGGTTATTGTATTAAAACAAGAAAGCATATCTAAAATGTACTATTACTTAAAAGACTGTGGCTTTTATATCGATAGTATTCGGATAAAAGATATTAAATTAGAGAATGATGAGATAAAACATGAAATTCATATCCGATTATCTATTCTAACTAAGAAAAACACGGTAGAGTTTTATCATTCTATTGCAGAATTGGAATTCGTGGAAACTTTGGAATTAGAATCAATTTAAAAAAGGAGCAACTATCTATGGGACAATTTTTCACTTTACTAAAGGGTGGTAATAAACCATCTTTAATCGCAGCAGTTGTTAATACAATTATCGCAGCTTTAAAAGGCGGAGCATTTTTCTTAACAGGGAACGTAGCAATGTTCGCAGAGATGATGCACTCAATCGGAGATGCAGCCAATCAATTTTTCGTCTTTATAGGCTCTGCTCTTTCTAAAAAAGCGCCAACACCAAAATTCCCAAATGGTTTTGGTAGATTGGTAAACCTCGTTTGCTTGGGAGCAGTTATATTAGTAGGAATCTTGTCGTATGAAACGATAAAAGAAGGATGGCATCATATACAGCACCCAGTAGCATCCGGTGGGCTAGCAATTACGTTATCTGTCCTTGCTATTGCAATAATATTAGAGTTTGTTGTCTTATATAAGGCAGGAAAAGAAATTTTACATGAAGTTGGTATTAAAGGAACTTTCCTTGCCCCCCTCACTACAAGCTTTACACACTTAAATAGAGCAAAACCTGCTACAAAGCTAGTGTTCATGGAGGATTTAGTTGCTACTTCAGGTGGCATCCTTGCATTTGTAGCTGTATTAATTTCACACTTTACAGGTTTTCTACAAGCTGAGGGTATTGCCTCTATCCTAATTGGTTTAATGATGTTCTATGTTGTAGGTAAAGTTTTCCTTGATAATGCAAGAGGAGCTCTTGGAGAAACCGATGAACAGATGTTAGTGCATATAGCACATGTCATTTCAGATGTAAAAGAAGTGAAAGACATACAACAGTTAGAAGTTATTAAAGAAGGAGAATATCTACATGTAACATTAATTGCTGAAGTAGATGCCTCACTTTCCTTTGCAACAGTTGATGATATCCATGATGTCCTAAAGAATCTTATCCTAAGTCAACAAGGCGTAGCTGACGTTACTATCTCCTTTGATGAAGATGATGGAGTTAGAACATGGAAGCATCATAAAGATACTAAAACTGTTTTAAAGACAAATGATAAAAATAAATGAGATTAAAAAAGACATCCAATTCGATTGGATGTCTTTTTGTTTCTATATATCTTTCTACTTTAATGAGTGAATCAAGCCTTTAAAAACGACTTTCTTCTATTAGTTAGAGGCAAGCTGTTAAAATTGCTTTAGTATCGTCGGCATTTAACTTATTAAAATTACCATACTCGCCACGTACCATTGCTTTTTCTACCATTAAATCAATATTAGAATCATCTATATTATAATCTGACAGATTTTTCGGTGCACCTAATGAAGCCCAGAAAGCTGATAATTTTTCAATTCCTTCTAGCCCTATTTCTTCCGTTGTTTTTCCTGAAGGATCTACTTGAAATACTTTAACAGCCAGCTTAGCAAAGCGTTCAGGATTTACATGTAGGTTATGACGCATCCATCTTGGGAAAATGATTGCCAATCCCCCCGCATGAGGAATATCATAAACAGCTGATACAGCGTGCTCTATGTTATGGCTTGCCCAATCCCCGTTATAACCCATTTGCAAGAATCCGTTTAAACCTAGTGTTCCTGCAAACAGTATAGTTTCTCTTAGCTCGTAGTTTTCTAAGTCGTTCACAAGCTTAGGAGCCACATCGATAACAGTACGTAGAGTCCCCTCTATCATTTCATCTTGAACAGGGGTATTAGTTGCATTGTTATAATATTGCTCGAACATATGCGACATCATATCTACAACTCCGTAAACCGTTTGATCTAATGGAACTGTAAACGTGTTAACAGGGTCTAATATTGAAAACTTAGGAAAAACTAATGGACTTCCCCAACCGTATTTTTCTAACGTGTCTTCATTTGTAATAACAGAACCGGAATTCATTTCAGAGCCAGTTGCAGCTAAAGTTAAAACTGTACCAAAAGGAAGTGCTTCCTTTGGAATTGCTTTACGAGTAACTAGATCCCATGGATCCCCATCATACTTAGCCGCAGCTACAATAAGTTTAGTACAGTCTATTACAGAACCGCCCCCTACTGCTAGTACCACTTCAATTCCTTCAGCCTTACAAAGGTCGGCTCCTCGTTTTGCAGTAGACAGTCTTGGATTAGGCTCAACTCCAGCTAATTCGAAGACTTCCATGCCTGCCTCGTTTAAATGGCTCATTACCTCATCGTATAAGCCATTTCTTTTAATACTTCCGCCACCGTACACTACAAGAACTTTTTTTCCAAACACAGAAAGCTCCGTTGGAAGTTTCGATAATTGTCCTTTTCCAAAAACTAATTTAACCGGATTATAAAAAGAAAATGCATTCATATTCTTAATCCCCTTTCTTTACAGTCTAATCATATAAAAAACCGCTTGCAAAATACAAGCGGTTCAACCTATCGATTATACCCAACCACGGAAGCGTGATGCTTCTGCAGTTCTACGTACACCAACCATATATGCTGCTAAACGCATATCTATATTACGAGTAGAAGCTACTTCGTAGATATTTTCAAATGCATCCACCATTTTTTTCACTAGCTTATCGTTAACTTCGTCCTCTGTCCAGTAGTAACCTTGGTTATTTTGTACCCACTCAAAGTAAGATACAGTAACTCCACCGGCACTAGCTAATACGTCAGGAACTAGTAGAATTCCACGTTCATACAAAATTCTAGTAGCTTCAGATGTTGTTGGACCATTTGCTGCTTCTACAACTATATTCGCTTTAATATTATGCGCGTTATCAGAAGTAATTTGGTTTTCAATAGCAGCTGGCACTAAAATATCACAATCTAATTCTAATAACTCTTCATTAGAAATAGTGTTTTCAAATAAAGTTGTTACTGTTCCAAAGCTATCACGACGATCTAATAAATAATCTATATCTAAGCCATTAGGGTCATGTAAAGCACCGTAAGCATCAGAAATACCAATTACTTTTGCACCTTGATCGCTCAAGAACTTAGCAAGGAAGCTTCCTGCGTTTCCGAAACCTTGAATAACCACTCTAGCACCCATCATATCAATGCCGCGTTTCTTAGCTGCTTCATTAATAATAATTGTAACACCTTGTGCTGTTGCACGGTCACGACCTTGAGAGCCACCAAGAACTAAAGGTTTACCAGTAATAAATCCTGGAGAGTTAAATTGGTCCATGCGACTATATTCATCCATCATCCATGCCATAATTTGCGCATTTGTAAAAACGTCTGGAGCAGGTATATCTTTTGTTGGTCCAACAATTTGGCTAATTGCACGTACATAGCCGCGGCTTAGACGTTCAATTTCTCCCATTGACATTTCACGTGGATCACAAGCTACTCCACCTTTACCTCCACCGTATGGAAGATCAACGATTCCAGCTTTTAAAGTCATCCACATAGAAAGTGCTTTCATTTCTTCAGGTGTTACGCCTGGGTGAAAACGGACTCCACCCTTTGTTGGTCCAACCGCATCGTTATGCTGTGAACGGTAACCAGTAAATACTTTAACAGTATTATCATCCATTCTTACTGGAATTCTTACCTCTAACATACGAAGTGGTTCTTTTAACAAATCATACATTGCCTCGTCGTAGCCTAATTTTTGCAAAGCCTCTTTAATGACAGCCTGCGTTGATGTGAACAGGTTTAGATTTTCAGCCATTTATTATTTCGCCTCTTTAATTCATAATGATTTCATCGGAAATAATTGTAACACAATTCATTTCCGATGTGGGATACAATTATTAAATAGTAAATACTTTTTTAATTTTCTCAATTGCCCAGTCAAGTTCTTCTTTTGAAATTACTAAAGGTGGAGCAAAACGGATTACTGTATCATGCGTTTCTTTGCATAGTAAACCAAGCTCTTTTAGTTCTTCACAGTACGGTCTTGCTGCTTCTGTCAATTCCATTCCTATGAATAAACCACGACCACGAATCTCTTTAATAGAAGGATGTTTAATCTCTTTTAGAGCATCCATAAAATAATTTCCTAGCTCTAACGAACGATCAGCTAGCTTTTCATCTATTAAAACATCAAGTGCTGCAAGTGAAACTGCGCAAGCCATAGGATTCCCACCAAAAGTAGATCCATGTGAACCTGGATTAAACACTTCTAGAACATCACGGTTAGCTACGATACAAGAGATTGGGAATACTCCCCCTCCTAATGCCTTACCTAAAATATACATATCTGGTTCCATGTCTTCCCATTCGCAAGCAAACATTTTACCCGTACGACATAATCCCGCTTGAATTTCATCTGCAATAAATAACACGTTATTTTCACGACATAATTCAAGTGCAGCTTTCATAAATCCTTCTGGGGGAATAATGATTCCAGCTTCCCCTTGAATCGGTTCAATTAGGAATGCAGCTGTGTTTGGAGTAATTGCCTGCTTAAGCGCTTCCAAATCACCGTAAGGAATTAAGTTAATACCCGGAAGCATTGGGCCAAATCCTCTTTTGTATTCTGGGTCTGAAGATAAAGAAACAGCACCCATCGTTCTTCCATGGAAGTTACCGTTACAAGCAATAATCTCAGCTTGATCTTCAGCAACACCTTTAACATCATAAGCCCATCTACGAGCTGCTTTAAATGCTGTTTCCACAGCTTCAGCTCCAGTATTCATCGGTAGAACCATTTCTTTGTTCGTTAACTGACTTACTTTTTCATACCATGGACCCAACTGGTCGTTATGGAATGCGCGAGAAGTTAAAGTAACACGATCTGCTTGGTCTTTTAACGCTTGAATGATTTTTGGATGACGGTGTCCTTGGTTTACAGCTGAATATGCAGAAAGCATATCCATATACTTTGTACCCTCTGGATCTTTTACCCAAACACCTTCAGCCTCAGAAATGACGATTGGAAGTGGATTATAGTTATTTGCACCAAACTTATCTGTTTGTTCAATCAATTTACTTGATACTGACATTTGTTTTCCCCCTATTAAATGAAGAGGCTGGACAAAATAAAACTACCAGCCAATTCATTATTAAGTACAAAATATTAAAGCATTTCAGATGTTGTTTTAGCTTGCATATGAAGTTGAATATAATCTGGTCCGCCAGCTTTTGAATCTGTACCCGACATATTGAATCCACCAAATGGTTGGTATCCAACAATTGCACCAGTACATCCACGGTTAAAGTATAAGTTACCTACATGGAAATCTTCACGTGCTTTTTCTAAGTTCATGCGGTTATTTGTAATAACAGCACCAGTTAAGCCGTATTCCGTATTGTTAGCAATTTCAATTGCTTCGTCGAAATCTTTTGCTTTACAAACACCAAGAATTGGTCCGAAGATTTCTTCTTGCATAATACGAGCTGTTGGAGATAGATCAGCAAACACTGTTGGTTTAATGAAGAATCCTTTAGAATCATCGCCTTCTCCACCAGTGATTAAACGACCTTCTTCATTGCCAACTGGCATATAACCCATGATTTTCTTGAAAGCCGAGCCATCAATTACTGGACCTACATAATGCTCGTCTTCGTCTGGAACACCAACCGATAATTCCTCAGTCAATTCTTTAACGCGAGCAAGCACTTGATCATACACATCTTCTACGATGACAGCACGTGAACCAGCTGAACATTTTTGTCCACTAAATCCAAACGCAGATCTTACGATAGATTGAGCAGCTAATTCTAAATCTGCTTCTTTGTCTACGACAATTGTATCTTTACCGCCCATCTCAAGAATAGTACGTTTAATCCAAATTTGTTTTTCAGCTAATTTAGCTGATTTTTCTACGATTCCTAAACCAACGTCACGAGAGCCTGTGAAGCTGATTAAGCGAGTGCGTGGATGTTCAACTAAGAAGTCACCAATTTCCGCACCAGAGCCAGGAATGAAGTTAACAACGCCAGCTGGCATTCCCGCTTCTTCTAGTACTTCTACAAATTTATATGCAACAACAGGAGTTGTAGATGCAGGTTTTAGTAACACAGTGTTACCAGCAACCATAGCTGCTACAGTAGTTCCTGCCATGATAGCAAATGGGAAGTTCCATGGAGAGATAACAACAGATACTCCTAATGGAATATAATCGTAACGGTTATATTCGCCTGGACGGCTTTCTACCGGCTGACCGTCTTTAAGGCGTAACATTTGACGACCGTAATATTCTAAAAAGTCAATTCCTTCCGCAACCTCTACGTCTGCTTCAACCCAAGTTTTCCCTGCTTCTCTTGATAATAAAGCAGAGAATTCAAATTTACGGCGACGAATGATAGCAGCTGCCTTGAATAATACATCTGCACGTACTTCCGGTTTCACTTTTTTCCATGTATTAAATGTTTCATCAGCGATTTTAAGTGCTTTTTCTGCAATTTCTTGAGAAGCTTTTGATACTTTACCAATTACTTGTTCTTTTTTAGCTGGATTATAAGATACGATTTTACTTTCAGTAGTAATTCTTTCTCCACCAACGATTAATGGAAAGTCTTGACCTAAATAAGCATCAACAATTTTATATCCTTCTTTAATAGCTTTTTTATTTTCTTCTTTAGAAAAATCAGTAAAAGGTTCGTGTTTGTATGGTAACATGTAAATCCTCCTCTAAGTTTTAGTGCAAAAAAAATTTGCACTAATAATACTTCTTCCCTTATAATAATGCAAAAGATTGTTGCGTTTTTCAAGTAAAATTAACTAAAATGTTAAAATTTTTTTTGAGGTGATAGGTTTGGATAGTATTTTCAGTAAGCTGCTTCCATTTTATAAGTTTGCTACAGAGCGGGTTGCTGTAGGCATTCATGCTATAGATTTAATGGGGAAAACCATTATATATAATGAAAAAATGAAAGAAATAGAAGGCTTAAACTCGATGGACATTGAAGATCGTTCCATTTTAGAACTATTCCAGTTCGAACAGCACGAAAGCACACTGCTAAAAGTTCTTCATAGTGAAAAGCCCGTCCTAAGAGCGAAACAAACTTACTGGAGCAGGAACGGCCAAGAAATCACCACAATAAATGACACATATCCTGTCTTTGAAGATGGTACATTAATAGGAGCAATCGAGTTCTCAAGAGATATTACCGCTCTAGAAAAACTATTGTTTCAGCCCTTAAAAAGATATAATGAGTCCATTACTCTTTCTACAATAACTGCCGAGTCCCAACTTATGAAGAATGTAAAAGAGCGTTCTATTAAAGCTGCTAATGTCCGCATGCCTATCCTATTAATTGGGGAAGCAGGGACAGGTAAGGATTTAATTGCGGAAGGAATTCATCATGAGCTTTCTCCGCCAAACGAGCAATTTATAACACTTTATTGCTATAGTGCGGACGATCAAATTATTAGTAAATTTGAAAAGGAAATTAAAAGCCTCCGTAACTGCACTATATTTTGTGAAAGAATAGACTTATTATCCATCGATTTACAAAAAAAGTTGATGGACGTATTAAAAGAAAATGGATCTAACCAAAACTTATTTATAGCTAGTATTGGAGAAGATCCGATTGAAATGATTTCTAATAACCAGCTGGCAAAAGAGCTTTACTATTACTTTACTTCCATCACTATCAATATTCCACCGCTACGTGATCGACCAGAGGATATAATGCCATTCGTACATGATTACTTCCAACGTCATTTAAGTCGCTATGCCTCGACTTTAGAGGAGATTGATCCTCAAGTCATAAAAGTCTTTAAAAGTTACGACTGGCCCGGCAAT
Source organism: Psychrobacillus sp. MER TA 171 (assembly GCF_023713305.1). Classification (NCBI taxonomy): domain Bacteria; kingdom Bacillati; phylum Bacillota; class Bacilli; order Caryophanales; family Bacillaceae; genus Psychrobacillus; species Psychrobacillus sp. MER TA 171. Next base: position 8,956 of record NZ_JAMAWN010000022.1, read on the forward strand.
CTAAAAGAGTTAGAGCTCCTACTAGATGAAATAACTTCTATGGTAACTACAGAAAGCACCCTGAGCTTTAATATGTTACCTTTGCATTTCAAGTTAAAAATACAAGGATTAAATGAAACAATGAAAAATGCCGAAGACTTCGTTGTTTCAGCAGAAAAAGATTTACTTCCACTAGACGAATACCTTAGACAGGCTGAAACCTATTATTTACAAAAAGCATTAGAAAAATATAATAATAATATTACCAAAGCAGCTGAAGCGCTTGGAATGAGCAGACAAAATTTGCAATACAGATTACGAAAGATTAAAAATGCTTAAATCAAAGAATAAATTTAAAAACACTAAAAAGGTGAAGAAGGGGTTAGCCCTTCTTCACCTTTTTCTTTTATCGAATGGATTGTTGAATCCATCCTGCTAATTTTTCCTTCAGTGTATTAAAGCCTTCTTCATCATGCTCATCTACACGTGCCTGTAGGCTTTTACGTGGCTTGTCATCTCGTTTTGGAGTAGTAGGCTTTTCTTGAAGCTCTCGGATGGAAAGACTAATTTTACCTGCTTCCCCATCTATGTCTAAAATTTTGACCTCTACTTCTTGCCCTACCGTCAAGAATTCTCCTACTTCCTTAACATAGCCATATGTTATCTCTGATATGTGTACTAGACCTTGTGTTTGTTCATCTAGACTTACGAACGCACCGTATGGTTGAATACCTGTCACTTTACCAGTAACCAAATCTCCTACCTTAAATGTTTTTGTCATATGCCGTCCTACTTTCTTATATACGATATTGTCATGTTAAATTATAACATATCAGAAAGTATATGACCAAAAATCACGGAAACGCTATGGAAAGGACATCTAACAACTATGTCCAAGGAAATTTAAATCCTTATCATTCTAGAAAGCACTTTTTAGCTGTTCTGATACACCGATCTGAAGAGCTCGTATTAAATGCACTTCTCACTCCTATTCAACAAACTGCTCCAAATCACCATTACCTTCTAAATGAAGAGCGTCATCGATATCTCCAGGATCTAAGTCATCCCAGCTTTCTGATTGTGTCCAACCATTGCTTTCAAATTCATTCACGATTGGATTTAATAAAAACTGTATGATATTAGAGCTATTAGATTCATTAACGATATCGCTCCAAATATCTTGATATTCTTTTTTAACAACGCCCTTATCAAACACGGGGCTATCGCTAGTCCCCTTTACTACTGCATAAAATATTTCGGTATAGTACAATTTCAATAAATTCTTATCGGTATATAAATCGGAACTACTTGGAAGAAATTCGTCAAGGTACATTAAAGTAGCTACCGAGTCCTCCAAGCTGTAGGTCAATTCCCCTGCATAAGTAAAAGGTTCTTTTTCAAAAATGTAATTGTATCCGATAAATGAGGGTGCTAATAAATTTTTTAAATCAGCTAACTGCTCTTCCTTCATTTTATATTGGAAATTTAATAAAGAACCTGGGTAAAGATTTTCCCGCTTCAGCGCTTCCAATTGCTTCTCTGAAATATGACCCTTTTCCCCAAAATATGTTCTCAATTCTTTTAGCCTACTAGAATAAACATTAAAAAAACCAGCAGTCTCTTCCTCAGATAACATTACGCCCTTATCTTTTATTTCCTGAATCATTTCCGATGGAAGATAGAGAGATCGGATTAAGTCATCATATATTAAATTTAGTGAATTTTCATTAGATAAGGAAGAGACTTTATTAAATAATGATAAGCCAGTTTCTGTTGTATATAGTTTATAGGTTGAATCCGCACTTCGAACAAATGGAATCTTTGAAAATTCTTCTTCCGTAAGATGTAACATCTCTCTACGTTTTTCTCGTTCTTTTTCGTAATTGTTTTTTAATCTTTCAATGAATTCTATAGAGGCATCTGCTAATGGAACGTTACCCTCTCCATCAATATCTGCTAACTGATTGGCATTAGTAGGTGTGTTTTCTTCCTGAAAGCTTGCTCCTATTATTCCGAAGACAAGTATTGCTGCAGCGCTAATACCCCATACAGCAAATCGTTGCCAGTTTATTTTATTTCGTTTAACCTGAGTCGGTTCATATGATTTGTCTTTATCTATTTTTTTTAATATATCGTCTGTATCGATCGTTGAAGGAAGCCGATCGTAGGATGATTTTAAAAGAGCTAGTCGATCTTCCAATTTTTTATCGTCCATGGTTTTCACCTCCACTTATTTGTAGAGCATTTTTTAAGTGACCCTTTCCTCTCATCAACCGAATCTTAACAGTAGACATGGGGACATTAAGTACTTCTGCTATTTGTCCATAAGACATATCATGGAAATAGAAAAGGATAATAGGATGTCGGTATTTTACATCTAAATGCTGTATCGCTTCATGAAGCTCTCGGTCTTCTTCAAATACTAAGACCTTTTCTTCTGCTGACTTCATTATGTAACTTTCATATGAACTGCCTTGTAGCTTTGCTTCTTTTTGTACTTCCTTTGTTTCCTTACGATAATAGTCTCTCGTTGCATTTAATGTGATTTTATATAACCAAGTAGTAAATCGTTCTTTTTGGAATTGGTGTAGGAAACGGTAAAGCTTTACAAACACTTCCTGTGTGACATCAGGGATGTCTTGCACGCGCACACCACATTGAAAAGCAAATTTTTCTACGGTTCGGTGATGTAAGCGAATGAGCTCCCCATATGCTAGTTGATCGCCCTGCTGTGCACGTTCGATCAAATCGTTCTCAACCATTGCTCCCCCTCGCTCTCTCTTTTGCTATAGGTGTAACGTAAGATCCTCTTTAATTGTTACACTTATCTTTTAATTTTTAAATAGCTTGTATATCGTACCGAGTTTCCGTTTAATATAAGTTACCATTTATTTTTTAGAGGCAAAATAGTATACTATCACTTTAAAGCGTTAAAGTACCGAAGGAGGAATACATATGAAAACTCGAGATCGTTTCGGGTCAAAAATCGGCTTCATATTGGCTGCGGCCGGAAGTGCTATTGGTTTAGGTGCGATATGGAAATTTCCATATATGGCAGGAACGAACGGCGGAGGCGTCTTTGTTTTGCTTTTTATCCTGTGTACTCTTCTAATAGGGTTACCAATTTTACTAGCTGAATTTATCATAGGAAGAAAGGGACAGGCGGACGCAGTAACGGGTTTTAAAAAACTGGCTCCTAACAAGCCATGGTTTTTAATTGGCTGGTCTGGCTTCTTCTTTTCGTTTATCATACTGTCGTTTTACAGTGTAGTCGGCGGTTGGATTTTATCTTATATAATCCGTTCTATTACACTTAGCCTAAACGGAAGCACAGATAATTTTTATGAGAACTTATTTAATACAGTTATCTCAAATCCATGGGAAGTATTAATTGGCCAGGGAGCTTTTATCTTTTTAACTATCTGGATCGTTCAAGGTGGGATTAAAGGTGGAATCGAAAAAGCTAGTAAGTGGATGATGCCCTTATTACTCATTTTCTTTGTCGTACTAGCTATACGTTCGTTAACTCTGGATGGAGCGATAGAAGGTGTTAAGTTTTTACTGATTCCCGATTGGTCTTACTTTACTTGGGAAACAGCACTGCTCGCACTGGGACAGGCATTCTTTTCATTAAGCGTCGGTGTTTCTGGAATGATTACTTACGCATCTTACCTTCCGAAGGAAACGAAGCTAGGCAGTTCTGCTTTAAGTGTTTCCGTGCTGAATATTGGTATTTCGATTATGGCCGGTCTAGTTATTTTCCCTGCAGTGTTTGCATTAGGATTCTCTCCAGATGCAGGACCGGGATTAGTTTTCATCATTTTACCTGCAGTATTCGAACAAATTATTTTTGGACAGTTTTTCTTAATCATATTCTTTATACTATTACTTTTTGCTACTCTAACATCATCCATCAGCATGTTAGAAATCGTTGTTTCCATCGGCATCAAGTCAAAATACGATCGAAGAAAACGAGCTGCTTGGATTTTTGGTTTCTTAATTTTCCTAGTTGGAATTCCTAGTGCGCTTTCTTTTGGTGTACTACAGGATATCAAAATCTTAGACTTATCTATATTTGATTTTGCGGACTTCTTTACTAGTAGCGTTGGTTTACCTTTAGGAGCACTTTTCATCTCCATTTTTGCCGGTTACAACTTTACCAAAGCAGATATTTCGAATGAACTTGACTCCAAAGGCTTTTTATTAAATGCATGGAGAATCATTGTAAGATATGCAGCTCCAATTGCCATCTTAATCGTATTTGTACAAGGCGTTTGGAATGTTTTAAAATAGACGTATTATTAAGTAATCAAAAATTGTACTTTTTCTGACAATTGTTTGAAACTAGTTCTCAAAAAAATTATGCTATAATATGATGTAAGATGTGAAGAATTTTTAAAGAGGTGGATGGAGTCATGAAAAAAGAATTACATGAGCAATTGCGACAACTAAGAGAAGAACGCAATATTTCTTTAGAAACACTTTCCTTAAAAACAAGAATCGGCGCTGGAAAATTGGAAGCGTACGAATCAGGTAGTGAAGTCCCATCAACACAAACTATATTAAAGCTATCTAATGCTTTAGAAGTTCCTGCCTCCAATTTGATGGATGGCCTTCAAGAAGTATAAGAATGGTATTAGAAAAAAGCTTTCGATTCAATGAATCGAAAGCTTTTTCTTTTGTTAACCTATATTTGAAAGAGTGTAATAGCTCGTTAAATAATGCATTTCATTTCATATTTTATTGCAATAAGCTTATAAGAAATTTCGACACACTTTTCAAGTGGAATCCACTGTTCAAAGGAATGTTCATAGATTTCTTGTATTTTTCTAGCAAGCTCTGATGGGTGATCGATATCGTGAAGAGCAGTAACTACATCAGCAATCTCCGTTTCGTATGCATCGATACCAAATTGGAAAGGATCCCATTCCTGTAGTATCCAAACTGCTTTTCTATTCATCTGTATTGTATCCATTATTTTTTCACCTTACTACTTTTATTAGTTAGGGTTATAATAACACAATAAGTTAAAATTGAAAGGGGAATTTACTTTGTCAGATTTTTCAACTATTTTCAATCGTCGTAACACTTTTTCCGCAAAATGGGATATGTTAAAACAGGTATATGCAATTGAGGATGACACAGATGTACTACCAATGTGGGTAGCAGACATGGATTTCGGCCTTGCGCCAGTTATACAGGAAGCTATACATAAGCGTTTGGAACATCCAGTTTTTGGTTATTCTATCGCACCAGAAGCAGTAAAAGATGCATTATCTACCTGGGTATCTACTAAACACCAACTAGAAATACAGAATGAATGGATTCTTCTTCGTCATGGTGTAATACCTGGAATGGCTGAGGCAGTTGATGCATTTTCCCATAAAGGAGATAAAATACTCGTCCATACACCAATCTATCCACCGTTTAAAGGAATACCAAATAATTTAGAGCGAGAAGTCGTTACCTGTCGCCTTATAGAAAACGGTAATTCTTTCGAAATAGATTGGACAGCCTTTGAGGAATGCTTAAAGCAAGACATCAAGATATTTATTCTTTGTAATCCTCATAATCCTGGCGGGAAGGTTTGGGGTAGAGAGGATTTAACTAAAATGGCAGCCTTGTGCAAGCAGCATGATGTATTGATCCTTTCAGATGAAATACATTCAGACCTTGTTTTTAAGCCAAATAAGCATGTACCTCTTCTCGTAGCAGCTGAGGAAACAGATAATATTATCACTTTCTTTGCTCCAACTAAAACGTTCAATCTTGCTGGTATTCAAGGTGCAGCAACGATTGTACCAAATGAAAAATTACGAAAAGTTTTAGAGAATGGTGCAACTAGACGTGGTGAGATGGGATTGAACGTGTTCTCACTTACAGCTATGCAGGCTGCGTACGAACACGGAGAACAATGGCTAGAAGGTCTTTTAGAAGTTGTAGAAGGCAACATGAAATACGTAGTGGAACATTTATCCGCAATTGAAGGTGTGAAGGTTTCTATGCCTGAGGGCACCTATTTAATGTGGATTGATTATCGAGGAACTGGCTTGAACGAGAAAGATATGATGGACCTTTTATTAACAAAAGGGAGACTCGCTTTAGAGCCTGGCACGAAGTATGGAGAAGGCGGAGATGGCTTCCTTCGTATGAACGTGGCGTGTCCACGAGCAACAGTCGAAGACGGAGTGGCTAGATTCAAACTAGCATTATCGAAATAAATGAGAAAATCAAAGTTCCATTGAAGAACCTTTGTACAAGCTGATTGTGATTAACGTCATAATCAGCTTTTTTTATATGACATAAGTAACTAAACCTAGAGAATCGAAATGACCGTTACGTAATGCTCCACTTATTACCAACTAATAAATATGTCTTGAAAAACAATAGAAAGGGTAAAGAGAATAGATGCGACATAACAGGAGGTAATTATTTATGAAAAATAATGTTATTGGAGTATATGAAAGTGAGCAGCAAGTGAAAGAAGTAGTTGAAGGTTTAAAAGAGAAAGGATATACTACTGAGGAAATTTCAGTTATTGCTAGAAATTCAAACAGGGATTCTGAAGTGACACAAGAAGTAAAACCTTCTACTAAGGATGGAGCTATTGCAGGTGCTGTAACAGGAGGTGCCATTGGTTTAGCTGGCGTACTAGTAGGGCTATCGACTGTATTGATACCTGGGTTCGGTGCTGTGTTGGCTGCAGGGCCAATTATGACAACTATAGGAGGAGCAGTAGTTGGAGCTAACTCTTCTGCTGGCGGATTAAAGCATGCACTCATGGAAATTGGAGTGACAGATGATGAAGCGGAACGCTACTCTTCTGATGTAGAAAACGGCAAAATACTGGTACTCATTCATCCAAAAGAGTGATTTTGTATAATAACTAGCAGAGATTCAGTGAAAAAATATGATAGCTTCCCCAATATGTAGATGGGAGCTGTGAACGAAAATATAAAACGATTCTATATGAGTTCCTATGTGAGTACTTTTACGATCATAGGGGCTCTTTTTATATGGTATAGACTTTTTAAAGCTCTTAGAGTTTGATTGTCGTAAACTCATATAGGATTGTAGTAACTTTTAAGTCGATTGTCGTAAACTACTTGCCCATTGTCGTAAATTTTTCTAGGATCGGTGAGACGATAAGGGATTGTCGTAAATATTGGCTTGATTGTCGTAAAGTATTGCTTGATTGTTGTAAACTGTTGACCCATTGTCATAAATCTTTCTAGGATTGGTGAGACGACAAGGGATTGTCGTAAACTTTGGGCTGATTGTCGTAAAGTATTGCCTGATTGTTGCAAACTGTTGACCCATTGTCGTAAATCTTTCTAGGATTGGTGAGACGATAAGGGATTGTCGTAAATTTCGGCTTGATTGTCGTAAAGAATTGCTTGATTGTTGTAAACTACTGACCCATTGTCGTAAATCTCTTTTAGGACGAGCTCGCCTCAGAGGGATTACAGTAATCTATGGCTCGATTGTCGTAAATTTTCGTGGGATTATAAAAATAGCGAGTAAGTAAACGATTAATCGCCCACTCACTCGCTATAATAAGACGTTACTCAGAATGCACGTTTTTCTCCGCTTCTTCTTTTCTTGCCTGTAATACACGATCTTCGATTTCCTTCGCTTTTGCTGCATCTTTTGCAGATTTCTTTTTAAACCATCGGAATAATAATACACAAAGGATAAATACCATGATAAATTCTAAGACTACTGGTATATACTCTGTTTTATCTTCTGGAAAGTATAAATACAAAAAGCCTAATGAAAGAAAGTTTAACAAAGCAAACACTTCCCTACTTTATTTTTGAATAACCTCTATGGACTGAATAAGGATATCCTCTACCGGCTTATCATTTTCACCAGTTTCCACTTTAGCTATTTCATTTACTACATCCATGCCCTCAATAACTTGCCCGAAGACTGTATGCTTTTGATCTAAATTTGGTGTTCCACCTTTTTCTTCATAAGCCTTCGCTACTTCCTCAGGCCACCCACCTTTAATAAGCTGTTCAGCTGTTATACCATTTTGTGGTGAAGCTTGTACGATAAAAAATTGGCTGCCGTTTGTATTTGGCTGTCCTGTGTTAGCCATAGATAATGCACCATTAAAGTTGAATAGGTTCATCGTGAATTCATCCTCAAATGACTCACCATAAATACTCTCTCCACCTGCTCCAGTTCCAGTAGGGTCTCCACCTTGAATCATAAAGTCTTCAATGACCCGATGGAAGATAACACCCTCATAGTAGCCTTCTTCTGCTTTAGTTAAAAAGTTTTCCACCGTTTTCGGTGCTTCTTCTGGAAACAATTTAATTTTAATTGCTCCTAAAGAAGTGTTCATTTGGACTAAAGCTTCATTTTCCGCCACTTCTGTTGAAAGTTGCGGATATGTGATTAATTCGCCCTCTTGTTGGGTATCAGTAGTAACAGCAGATTCTTCTTTTGTTGTTTCTTTTTTATTGTCTTTTTCAGTCTCAGCTGAATCACTTCCACAAGCTGAAACGAAGAGCATAGTAAATAAACATAAAATAATTAATTTTTTCAACATAATCACCCCAAAACAGTTTATCATAATTAAACACACTTTTCAGTGACAAACTTTTAACATTCAACTTCCTTAGTCACTCGAAATGTTTTATAATCTAAATAAGAGTACGTGTCAAAAGAAAGAAGGGATTTTCAATGAGCGTACAAAAACGTAACTTTATTATTATGTGGTTCTCCATTTTCTTAGTATCTAGCACCATGACGATGATCATGCCTTTCCTTTCCCTATATATTAATACGATGGGTGATTTTACAGATGCCTACGTGCAAAAATGGTCTGGTCTAGTATTTGGAGCTACCTTTGTTTCTGCACTTATTATGTCTCCTATATGGGGGAGAATAGCTGACAAATATGGTTATAAGCCAATTTTAATCATAAATGGATTCGGAATTGCGCTCAGCGTACTTTTAATGGGATTCATAAATTCGGTAGAAGCATTCTTTGTTCTTCGATTGTTTATGGGTGTTGTAACTGGTTTTATTCCAACTTCACTGGCATTTATCAGCTCTCAGACAGCAAGGGATGTTGCAGGCAAGACCATGGGCACGTTACAAATGGGTAGCGTATCTGGTACATTATTCGGGCCTGTCATAGGCGGGTTTATGGCTGATACGTTTGGTTTTCAATACACATTTATTATTACAGCTACAGCAGTATCTATAGCTGCACTCCTAGTTATTATAGGGATTAGAGAACAACGTCGGGTTAAAGCGAAGGATGAGCATGAATATTCTAGAAAGACGGTCGTTTCTGGTATTTTTCATCATCGTCTAATACTTAATGTCCTAATGATTACGTCTTTAATACAAATTGGACTTTTTAGTATTCAGCCTCTTCTCTCCCTATATGTCTCCCATTTAACTGACTCCAGTGAAGTTGCTCTTTTAGCGGGCATAACCTTTAGTGCTACTGGTGTAGGTAGTCTTCTTTTCGCCAGAACATGGGGCAAGCTTGGAGACTCGATAGGCTATGAAAAGGTTCTATCTATGCTACTACTTATTGCTTTTGTGTTCATCGTTCCGCAAGCCTTTGTTACCGAGCTGTGGCAACTGATGGCTCTACGCTTCCTATTTGGGATTGCTTCAGGTGGTCTAATACCAGTGACTACTGCCTTGATTCGACGAGAAGCACCAATCGAAGTTCAAGGAGAGCTTATGGGCTACAACACAAGCTTCCGCTTCTTAGGTAATATTATAGGTCCGATGTTTGGTGGATTTATTAGTGGGTTTATCGGTATATCCTCTGTTTTCTTTGTTACGGGTGCCCTATTCCTGATAGCTTTCTTCATACTCTATTTCGCCGGTAAGAAACCCGTCCAAGACTTTGAAGAAGTGCTTCATGAGGAAGAACTACACGCTAATACACAATAAGTGTAAGGCTTTCGACGCTAAATGGTCGGAAGCCTTTTTGTTTTATATAGTGATCCTGATTATCCTTCAAACGGCAAAGGTTGAGTTCCATCGACATCAGTAAATCCATATTTTTTTGCTAGTTCTGCCACCATTAGCGTTTCTCCAGAAAACTTAGATACTGTGGTGTCTGTTGCTAGAGCCAAAACAGCACGACCTACATATGCTGTTGTTTCTTTAGCTCCATCCTTGGGTCCAAAACCTGAATCTATCACTCTTTCCGTCCTCATCCAACCTGGGCAAACAGCAATGGCTGAAACATTGTATTCTTGTAATTCCTTTGCCATTCCTCGTGTCATTCGATTAATAGCATTCATAGCTAAGTCGTAATATAAATTACTAGAGATTTGGTCTTTTATAAAAAATGTGAGATTTACAATTAATCCTTTTTGGTGCTTTGTCATTAAAGGCACAGCGTATCGAGTAGTTAGTAAATAGGCTTGTGGCCCAGCAACCATCATAGCATCCCAATGTTCCAATGGGCGTTCCCAAAAATGCCGTCCATCCCCTGATGGTAGCGAGCTTTCGGATCCGCCAAATACACTATTAACTAAAATATCAATCCGACCCTGTTCCCTTCCAATTCTCTCAAATAGCTTTCTTACGTCACTACTACGCGTATGGTCACATTGTATCGCAATACCTTTACCCCCTCTTAAAGTGACACCGTCGGCAGTTTCCTCAATGGTTTCCGGACGGTTATCGGTTGTACTCCCCTTTACACTACGCCCTGTTACGTATACTGTTGCACCTGCACTGCCTAGTTGATAAGCAATCCCCCGACCCGCACCACGGGATGCTCCTGTAACAACAGCAATTTTCCCTTGTAATGGCTTCATATTTTACTGGCTCCTCTAACTGTACCTTTTAAAGTTTTTTACGATTCTCCCCCATAAATTTTAACATAAATATCCATTTCAAGAAGCAGTCTTACCATCCGTTAGTGTCTGCGCAGTGCATTTACGAATAATCAACCTTTTCTTTTACATAGACCCAATTTTACACTTCACACCTCATATTATTTGGTCGATAGAATAAGCATGGAATATGCTATTCTTTAAATAGATTACAAGAACTGGAGTGTAAAATGATGCGACAAGGTATAGGATTTTTAGTCATCTTGTTATGTTTTCCCGTACTGTGGATTTTATATTCCTTTATCCATACAGAGGTGCTATCTGCAGCCTCCTTTAATTCGGATTTAGAACGTTCCATTCAACTATCAAATCCTACCATAACCTCCCCTGTAGTGCTCTTAGATAACAAAGGAAAACTATTCTCAGAGGATTATATCGAATGGAGAGAGCCTCTTTCTTTAGAAGAGATTCCCTTATTTGCTCAGGAACTCTTTCTTCAAAGTGAAGATGAAGAATTTTATCAGCATATCGGCTTCAACTTCACCGCTATTTTTAGGGCTGTCTTTGCAAATGCATCTGCCCAGCAAATGGAACAAGGAGGAAGTACTATTACTCAACAGCTTGTCCGCCTCCGCTATTTGTCTACTGAGAAAACGTATGAAAGAAAGCTAACGGAGTTACTATATGCGCATGAAATGGAAAAACAAACGAGCAAAGAGGATATTTTTACAAATTATTTAAACGAAATTTATTTCAGCAATCAAGTATATGGAATAGGAGCAGCCTCCACATTCTATTTTGGACGCTCAATCGATCAATTGAGTGAGGCAGAACTAGCTTTTATAAGTGCAATACCAAATAATCCAACCATTTATAATCCGCTCACCAATTTTGAAGCAACAAAAAATCGCCAGGAGCTTCTAATTGATGTCCTCGTTAAAAACGGTAGACTTACTGTCGAACGAGCAAATGAAATAAAACAAGTACCAATTAAATTAGTGACGAAAACGAAAAAGCAATTATATCCTGCATATAGCACGTTTGTGTTACATGAATTAGAAAGCCTTATTGCTCATAAAGAAGGCTTTAAGGACAAAATAGCAAATGCTCAAAATGAACAGCAAAGGCAATTTATTGAACATGAGCTAAAGACTCGTGTTGATGAGGTTATTTCCAATGGAATAACCGTGCATACTGCACTGGATCCTCTGAAGCAAGAAGATGATGAGCGGTATATTAATAGTCTATTAAGTAAAAAGTCGAATCTACAAGCTGCTTCTGTAGTTATTAACAATGATACAAGGGAGATAGTAAGTATTTATGGTGGGAAGGATTACAAGAAACTAGACTTCCATAGAGCCTATCAGGCAATTCGTCAGCCCGGCTCTGCCTTTAAGCCGCTACTAGTATACGCACCATTGTTTGAAACAACTACGTATACTCCCAATAGCTCTATAAACGCCGGAAAACTGTGCATAGGCTCTTATTGCCCGCAAAATTATGGTGGTGCAGTATATGATTATGTAACCATTCAAGAGGCATTTCGTTTAAGTCACAATACACCAGCTGTTAGATTATTAGATACAGTCGGCATTGAAAATGCTTTTGCGAGAATCTCTCCTTTTCAGTTTGAAAATATAGAGGAAAAAGATCACACGTATTCTGCTGCGCTAGGTGGATTAACAAAAGGGGTCACTGTGTTAGAAATGGCAGATGCCTATACTAGCTTTATCAATGGGACCTATAAGCCTGCACGTGCAATTCAGAAGGTCGTAGATAAAGAAGGAACTGTTTTATATGCTTGGGAGGATGATTTCCAAGAAGTATGGTCTTATAAAACAGCTCAAACAATGAGGGGCCTGCTTGCGCAGGTAGTAACAAACGGAACTGGAAAAGGAATTTCTGTCAATTCTTCCTATGTCGGTGCTAAAACAGGGACCACAAATGAGTATTATGATTACTGGCTAGCTGGCCTAACCGATACATATACTTCAGCAGTATGGATTGGTTATGATTTACCTAAAAATATGAAAAGCATAGAGTCCAACAAAATACACCATCGAATTTTTAATCGAATTATGGATAAAAAAAATTGAGAAGCCAATGTTGAGCTTCTCTTTTTTTTATACACTTTTTATGAAGTTCAATATTTTCAAGTATAAAACAGCTACCTCTTCTGGTGTTTCCCGATGTGTATGAGATAACCATTGCTCTATGAGACCTAATATGGCCGAAGCTGCAAATGCAGACAAATAATCTGTTGGAATGGTTGGATCGATAGATGACATTTCCGTTGTTTGATAATTTTCCTCGAATTGCTCTACAAAGAATTTTTTTAGTCTTAAATGAAAGCCAGACGTATTGTTTTTGGACAATAAAACGATAAATTGGTCCACATGCATTTCGATATATCGGAATACTTCCATGGAAAAGCCTGCAACTTGTAATTGTTTCACCATTTCCACTTTATACTTGGAATCTATAGATGCTATATGTAATCGGAGCCCTTCCAAAAGCTCTTCTTCTACTTTTTCGAGCAAGTCGTATTTATCAAGATAATGTAAATAAAAAGTTCCTCTGTTTATACAAGCACTATCTGTTATATCTTTTATCGATATCTTTGTAAATTCTTTTCCCTTTAATAGGGAAAGGAACGATTGTTGTATTTTTTTCTTTGTTTGCATATTCATCTTATCAAATACAGTATCCAACCCCTTGCCTCCTCGCGATACATCTATTTAAAGATTACATGGACACATCATTCAATATTTCCTAGGCAATATTTGTCGATTATAAAAATGGCAGACTTGCAATAATTCCATTATAAAGTTTAATAATTACATAAATAACTAACGCAAGAAACAAACTCCACACGATTATTTCAAACATAACTAGCCCCAACGTTCCAATGAGTGTCATTGAGTTGCTTAGCTTAAATACAACATATATAAAATAAATGAAAGCTGTAACTAAAAAGATAAGCATAAGAATTTGTATGGATTGAAACCCGACAGCGGAAATAATTGCTCCACCTAGAAAAATGACATAGCCCCCTCGGGCCTGCGCCATCGTTTTCCCCTCATAATCCTTTGAAAAGAATAACATTCCGATTTCATGAATAGTCTCTGCAATTAATTTTAGGGCGGAAAAAAGCATGAAGTATATAAGGGCAAATACAATTAGAACGAACAGCTTTATCTCAAAATCAGTAAGAAACTCTTTCATTCCACTGTACACACCAATAACCTTAAACAATTCAATTGCTTTAAACATAGTGTAGGTAGAAAAGGTTAAACTAAACAAAATGATCGTAATTAACGGAAGAAAGCCAAACACATAAGGGTTTTTCATTGTTGCTCCTCTAATCTATAGGAAATTCTGATACTTAGTATGATATCGGATGGTATTCCCCTTTCGCAAGAGCCTATCTAAATTTCCATAAAAAAACACGAGCAATCTAGAAGAGAAACAACAAATATTTACTAAAAGAATCTCAATTTTTTCTTCCGTCTTCCATTTTAGTTATCTCACATTATTTACGCTTATAAAATACGGTTGCTTATATATAGGAAGGAAGTAATAAGCCATGCAAACACATCATATTTGGAGTATAATTTTATTCATATACATAAATATATTGTTGGAAGGAGGATTCTCATGTCCATGATTTTTGCAATATTCTTGCCTATTATTTTGGCTGTTTTTATCCCTTTATTGTATAAAAAAGCAAAAAGAATCCATACTGGATGGTTTGTACTAATCGCACCTTTAATTTTAGTAGTTTTATATGCATTGTATATCCCTTCCGTAATGGATGGAAAAACTTTTTCAGAAGAAATGCCTTGGATTCCATCACTCGATATTTCATTAGTCTCGTACATAGATGGCCTTAGCTTACTATTTTCTTTATTAATAACTGGGATAGGATCCCTCGTGGTTCTCTACTCTATCTTTTATTTAGATAAGGATAAAGAGAATCTAGGAAATTTTTACGTATACTTATTAATGTTTATGACGGCTATGCTTGGCGTTGTCCAATCTGACCACTTAATTGGCCTCTATTTTTTCTGGGAGCTAACTTCAATTTCATCATTCTTACTCATTGGCTACTGGTATACTCGCGATCGTTCTCGCTTTGGTGCATTGAAATCGATGATAATTACTGTATTTGGTGGATTGATGATGCTAGGTGGCTTCTTACTGCTAGGCATTATGGGTGAGACTTTCTCTATTAGGGAACTCATCTTACAAGCAGCTACTATTGCCGAGCATGATCTATTCGTCTGGGCGTTAGTGCTAATATTGCTTGGCGCATTTACAAAATCTGCTCAATTCCCTTTTTATGTTTGGCTTCCAGATGCTATGGAAGCACCAACACCTGTCAGTGCCTATCTACACTCAGCAACTATGGTTAAAGCAGGATTATATTTAGTTGCACGACTTACTCCTATTTTCGCACTTTCTGAGGTTTGGGTATGGTTAGTTACTGGTGTCGGTATACTCACACTATTCTGGGGATCGTTCTTTGCAGTTAAACAGACTGACTTAAAAGCAATTTTGGCTTTTTCTACAGTAAGTCAGCTTGGATTAATCATGTCATTACTAGGAATTGGCTCTATTGCTTATCACGTTACAGGTGATTTAGTAACGACATACACATTTGCTACATTTGCTGCCATCTTCCATCTGCTCAATCATGCAACCTTTAAAGGAAGTCTCTTTATGATTGCTGGAATTGTAGATCATGAAACCGGCACACGTGATATTCGTAAGCTTGGAGGGCTAATGAGTCTAATGCCAATTAGCTTTACGATTGCAATGATTGGTAGTCTTTCTATGGCCGGAATTCCCCTATTCAATGGATTTTTGAGTAAGGAAATGTTTTTAGATGCGACCCTGTCGTTACAGCATGTTGGTCTATATTCAATAGATACTTGGTGGATATTGATACCAGTCGTTGCTTGGATTGCAAGTGTCTTCACATTCGTTTACAGCCTGTACTTTGTCCTACACACGTTCCGCGGAAAGCATACACCTGAGTTGCTGCCGAAAAAAGCGCATGAGGCTCCTATCGGAATGCTTATTTCCCCTGGAATATTAGCAACACTTGTAATCGTGATATTTTTCATCCCAAATTTCTTTGGAAATACATTTATTAAGCCTGCGGTAGCAGCTATTCAACCGAGCACCTATGCTCTACCTTCTGACGTAGGATTCAAAATAAAAGCGTGGCATGGATTTGATTCGCCTGCGTTATATATGACGTTAGGGATATTCCTTGTCGGCTATCTTTTATACAGAACACTCCCTAAGTGGAGCGTTGCCTACTCGAAGATGCCAGCCAAGGTTACATTGAACGGCGTTTATGATTGGTTAATGATGCTTTTTGAGAGTGGTGCCAATCAAGTGTCCTCTTTATACATGAGAGGTTCCATACGCTCCTACTTAATCTATATTTTTGGAGCAATTATTATTTTACTTGCAAGCACTTTGTGGATAAAGGAAGCCTTTGTCATTAGCTTTGATAACTTGGCACCTATCAAGTTTTTTGAAGTACTGTTATCGTTATTAATTATTATCGGAACGCTTACAATATTAATTACTAAATCTAGACTCACCGCAATCATTGCTTTGGGTGCTGTAGGATATACAGTTGCATTGTTTTTCATCATTTTCAAGGCACCTGACCTCGCGCTTACTCAGCTAGTAATTGAAACAGTTTCAGTGGCATTATTCCTTGGAGCATTTTACCACCTACCTAAATTAAACAAGTACGAAAAAGGTAAGGAAGATCGTAAATTCCGTTTAACTAACTTTCTCATAGCTCTAGGTGTTGGAGTAATGGTTTCCTTAATTGCTATTTCTGCACACTCTCAAAAACTTGTTCCTTCTATATCGGAGTACTATAAAGAAACCGTCTATAGCGAAGCAGGAGGCGGGAATATAGTAAACGTAATTTTAGTAGATTATCGAGGATTTGATACATTGTTTGAAATTGGAGTTCTTACTATAGCTTCTCTAGGAATAATAGGTATGATCACACTAAGACTGGCAAAAAAGAAAGGAGAAAATAAAGTTGAAAACAAATGATTTAATCATCCAGACAACGACGAAAGTAGTCTTTTTTATCATCTTTCTTTTCTCTATCCATATCTTCTTTGCTGGTCACTATACACCTGGTGGAGGCTTTGTCGGGGGCTTGCTAATGTCAAGTGCAATTGTCCTTCTTTTACTGGCATTCGACTTGAAAACAGTGCAGGATATGTTGCCTTTAAACTATACGATGGTAACTGCAATAGGACTTATTATCGCCTTAGCAACTGCTGCAGGATCTATCTTTTTTAACGTACCTTTCTTCACCCACGTATATGACTATTTTAATCTTCCCTTACTAGGGAAAACGTCCATCCATACTGCGATGTTTTTTGACACCGGAGTATATTTAGTAGTTGTGGGTGTTACCATGACAATTATTCAAATGATAGGAGGAGATGAATAATGGAAATTATGATGTCCATTTTAATCGGCTTTCTATTTATGGCTGCAGTCTATTTAATCCTCTCCCGGAGCTTAATTCGGATTATTATTGGAACAGGCTTACTGAGCCATGGAACCCATTTGCTTCTTTTAACAATGGGAGGCCTTGGAGGAAAATCTGCTCCGGTCTTAGCTGATGGAGTAACCGACTATGCTGATCCACTTCCGCAAGCCTTAATATTAACGGCTATTGTAATAGCTTTCGGTGTTACAGCATTCTCACTTGTTTTAGCCTATAGAACGTATAAAGAAGTGGGAACAGACAATATGGAACTTATGAAAGGAACTGAAGACAATGATTAACCTACTATTATTCCCAGTCCTCATCCCTTTCTTGTTTGCGACAATTCTTTTATTTTTCCCTAAAAGAATAAAAGCACAGCGAATTGTCACTATTGTTGGATTGCTGGCGGCACTAGTATCGGCCTTTACCTTACTTTTTAAAGTAAAAACAGATGGTGTACAAACCCTTACTTTAGGTAGCTGGGCTCCACCATTTGGGATTACAATGGTTTCAGATATGTTTTCAGCTCTTTTAGTAACCTCTTCTCTTGTCATCACTTTATTTGTTGTATGGTATAGCTTTACTTACATAGATGAAGCTAGAGAAAAGTCGTTTTACTATCCAGCTATTCTATTTATGCTAACAGGTATAAACGGAGCATTTACAACAGGTGATATTTTTAACCTTTTTGTATTTTTTGAAGTATTATTAATGGCTTCATATGTACTAATCGTATTGGGTGGAGAAAAAACACAATTAAAAGAATCTATTAAATACATAATAGTCAATATTGTCTCTTCATCCTTATTCGTTATTGCAGTTGGATACTTATATTCTGTAGTTGGGACATTAAACATGGCTGATATTTCCGTTAAATTGGCCGAGCATGGTGAGGTAGGAATCGTAACAGTAATCGCTGTTTTATTCTTAATAGTGTTCGGGATAAAGGGCGGCATCTTCCCTCTTTACTTCTGGCTACCAGGCTCATATGCAGCACCACCAGTTCCTGTACTAGCTTTGTTTGGCGCATTGCTTACTAAAGTCGGCGTGTATGCTATCATGCGTACCTACACTTTGTTCTTTACAACAGATGTTGGATTCACTCATGAACTGCTCATGATACTCTCGATTGTTACAATCATCGTTGGATGTATAGGTGCACTTGCTTACTTTGATTTAAAGCAAATTATTATTTATAATATCGTCATTGCAGTCGGAGTAATCCTATTTGGCGCCTCTATTATGAACGAAAATGGAATGATTGGTTCTGTCTTTTATTTGATCCATGATATATTGATAAAAGGTGCTCTGTTCCTACTGATTGGAATCGTTATTAAAATTACAGGCACGTCCAATTTACGAAAAATGGGTGGATTGATGAAGAAATATCCACTTCTCGCTTGGAGTTATTTGATTGCAGCATTTGGTTTAGCTGGAATTCCTCCGTTAAGCGGCTTTATTGGTAAGATGTTAATCGTTCAAGGTGGCTTCGAAGGAGAATTATTATGGCAAAGTATTTTTATTTTACTTTCCAGTCTCATCGTTTTACTTTCCGCGATACGTATTTTCATTTATGCATTCTGGGGTGAGCCAAAAGGGGAATCCTCTTACTTGGACGCTATATCCTATAAGCGTTTATTAGTTCCAACAATAGCTCTAGTTGCCGTTACTGTTTTTTATGGTGTTGGAGCTGAATTCTTAGTGCCACTTATGACTGATGCATCCAATGTGTTATTAGATCCTTCCTTATATGTTGATGCTGTCTTTGAAGGGGTGAAATAATGGCTTTTCAAATTTTGTTAAATGTATTTATAGCCCTTACGTGGATGTTTCTATCCATATCATTTAAACCTACTACTTTTATAGTAGGATATCTGCTCGGTTTGGTAATGCTTTTCATGCTTCGAAAATCCTTTAAGTCACGATTCTATATGGATCGGGTATTGGCTGTGATAAAATTAGCATTCTTATTTTTAAAGGAGCTAATTTTATCAAACTTCTCTGTATTAAAATTAATCGTGAAGCCAGAAATGCCAATACGTCCGGCAATCTTTGCCCTAGAAACGGTATTGACTGAAGACTGGGAAATAACCTTGCTGTCTAGTCTTATAACATTAACACCTGGTACAGTAGTTATCGATGTTTCTGATGACAACAAAACGTTATATATCCATTCTATCGATTTTAGCGATATTGACGAAGCAGTAAACTCCATACGCGATACTTTTGAGAAAGCAATTTTGGAGGTGAGTAGATCATGATAACTTTTTTATGGGTAATTGTTGTGCTTATCAGTGCTGCTTTACTAGGCTTCATATATCGTCTTGTAAAGGGGCCTACTACTCCAGACCGGGTTATTGCCTTAGATGCCATTGGAGTCGGCCTAATCTCATTAATAGGTCTGATTTCGATTTTATTTGACACTCCATTCTTTTTAGAGGTCATCCTCTTATTGGCCGTTCTTTCCTTTATTGGAACAATAGCGTTTTCTAAGTTCACGGAGAAGGGAGAGATCATTCAACGTGACCGTAATAGCTAATATTCTTATCGTAGGTACTATATCCTTTGGAACTATTTTTATCCTGGTCACTGCAATAGGCCTGTTTCGGTTACCTGATGTCTACACAAGAGCTCATGCCGCTTCCAAAAGTGCAACGCTCGGTGTAATGAGCATCTTAATAGGAGTGTTCCTTCACTTCTGGTTAATCGAGGGCACATTTAATTCTCGAATTTTACTTGGTATATTATTTCTCTTCATTACTGGCCCTGTCGGTGGTCATATGATGGGAAGAGCTGCGTATTATTCTGGTGTGGAATGCTGTGACCTTACAGTACGAGATGACTTAGAAGAAGTTGTCGAAGAGAAAAGAAAGAATATGAAGGTAAAAGCTAATTAGCTAAAAGAGTAGGGAAATTCATATGACTTTCCCTACTCTTTTTTTAAGGCTAAAGTATCCTCCCTTGAATTTAGAGCCAGTTTTCTACCATCGAGGAGTTGGATGTCCCTCCAGTGCATGGATTACGACAATTCAGCACTCCTTTACTACAATCGTGCTCTACTTTTCGACAATCACTCATTTTTTTACTATAATCCAGGGGCTGGAAATAGTTTCAACTAAAAAAAGCTTCTGCAAAACGTGATCCTCCACGAATTGCAAAAGCTTTTTTATACTAGTTAATAGTACGGGGAATATGGTGAACCATAGTAAGGATAAGGCTGGTATGGATAAGGTTGATATGGATATGGTTGTCTTGCACCAAATCCAATAATAGAAGAACCTAAAAGTCCTCCTACAAAGCCTCCTAATAGCGGAGCTCCAAATCCACCAAAGCCACCACCAAATCCTCCGTAACCTCCAAATCCTCCAGGGCCACCTGGACCCCTAGGACCTCCTGGACCTCTTCCCCCATAACCACCGCGTTGATATCTAACCATAATGTCCCTCCTTTCAACACAGTGTATGCTATGTGGGATAAGTGTCCTGTGCGTTTATCCTACTCTTCGTCTGCCATTCTTTCAATAAGCGTTGCTAAAGTACGAACCATTACACCAGTACCGCCTTTTGGTCCAAAGTCATATGCTGCTTTTGCATCGGACGTACCTGCGATATCTAAGTGAATCCATGGTGTATCTTCTACAAATTCTCCTACGAAACCACCACCGAAAATCATATGGCCATCTCCTCCAGGGGAATTGTTTAGATCTGCGACGTCACTTTTACGAATGCGTTTCTTATCATTTTCAGTTAACGGAAGTCTCCATACAAATTCTCCTGTTTCCAAAGAGGATTCCATAAAGGTTTCAAAAAATTCTTCATTATTTGTTAGTGCTCCAGTTTTGTCAAATCCTAATGCGGTGATTACTCCACCTGTTAAAGTAGCCACATCGACAATGTAATTAGCACCTTGCTGTTTTGCATATGTTACCGCATCTGCAAGAACTAAACGTCCCTCTGCATCTGTATTAAGAATTTCAATCGTTTTTCCGCTCATAGAAGTAATAACATCATCCGGCTTAAATGCATTTCCAGAAATCATATTGTCCGTTGAAGCAATTACAGCTATAACGTTTTTATTAGGGCGAAGCTCACCAATAATTTGCATAGCACCTAAAACTGCTGCTGCTCCACCCATATCGCCTTTCATACCAACGATACCAGTTTTTGTTTTAATAGAGTAACCTCCTGTATCGAAAGTAATTCCTTTCCCTACAAGTGCTACCACATCATCCCAGTTATCTGTAGCTTGATATTTCAAAGCGATTAAACGTGGTTCTTCAACTGACCCTTGGTTTACAGCCAATAAAGCTCCCATGCCAAGCTCTTCTATTTCTTTTTTACCTAATATTTCTGTTTCAAAGCCATATGTCTCACCAAGCTCCCTAGCATACTCTCCTAGTTGTGTAGAAGTCAGCACGTTCCCTGGTGTATTCACTAAAATTCTAGCTTCATTAACAGCATCCGCATAAATACTTCCTACTTCAAAGTAAGTTGCAGCTTCTTCTAAGTCAGTATCTGTTAAAAGCTCGATAGCTGGTAAATAATAATCCGGCACGTTAGAGGTTGTTTTATAGCCCTCATAAACAAAAGCTCCCATACCAATCCCCTCACCAGCTAAATAAGCTACATCAGCTTCTGTAGCGCTCTCAGAGGTAAATGATGGAACCCACACTGCAAGGGATTCAGGCTTGCTAGAAAGTAGCTCTTTCCCTACTAAACCAAATGCTTCTCGAATATTTTCTTGTGTTAACTTTTTACGGTCTCCAAGCCCTACAAATAATATTCTTTTAACAGTTTCTTGACCTGCTATTGGGACTTTAACTATTTTTTTCGAGTCTGATGATATGTCACCACTTTTTACCCAATCAAGAATGTGATTTCCATACACATTTAATAATGCATCCCATTTCTCTGTATTTTCAGGATGCTTAGGAATTCCTACCACTAGTGTTTCGGATTGTACTTCTTCGAATGTTACATTGTTAGTGCTAATAATCATCATTTTTCCCCCTACATAATTTGGATACATTCTTATTATATAGCAACGAGAATGATTTTTCGAATAGTGAGAATATGTTATACTAAAAGTAACAAAGTTTTACAAGGAAGGCGGTGTCTGCTGTGGCAATTCTCCAAAATACTCCACTATTAGCTGCTCTTTTCTCCATCTTCTTTGCCCAGTTCGTGAAAATACCAATACATTTTCTGGTCACTAAAAAGATAGATTGGAAATTATTCACTTCTACAGGTGGAATGCCAAGCTCTCATTCGGCTGCTGTAACGTCATTGTGTACAGCTATTGCTTTTGAAACGGGGTTAGACTCTACCCTTTTCGCAGTTGCTACAGTGTTCGCAGTTATAGTGATGTTTGATGCAACAGGTGTTAGATTTCAAGCCGGTCAGCAAGCCATCATTATCAATCAGATGCGTGTAGATTTTCAAACTTTTGTTAATCAAACAAAGGATTGGGGACACAAGAAGAGCGAGGAAAAGCTAGAAGAACTAAAAACTTTACTTGGACATAAGCCTATTGAAGTTTTTATGGGGGCATTAACCGGTATTTTAATATCCATCGTTATTTATACGGTTATTTTATAAGGCTATCAAGGTGAAGGTTGAATAAATTAAAGCTTTGTTAAAGTTATCGGTTGATTTTGACTAACAATTCTTTTTTATAGTGACTGTAAACATTATAAAAAGTCAAATGGCTATTAAGAACTTAAATAGTTGATGAATTGGGGTTGTTGACAGTTTTTCTACTTTATTTATGCGAGTAAGTTTATAAGCGCTTTATCGATGCTAAAGCTGTTCCCATTTATTGATTGGAGCGCCAGACGGCGACTCCTACGGGATGAGTGAGACAGATAAGACATCACAACCACGCGCGTAAGCGATGGGTGATGGCTTATCGCTCACCCCGAGGAAAGCGTCCGGCTGGGGCGGAAATCAATTCTACTCTCTGATCTAAGATTTCTTTGCATCATAAATCAACCCTAACCTTTAACATAGCCTAAATTAAAATGAGCTGGGATATTTTCTCCCAGCTCATTTTTATTTGATTTCTTTTTTTAAAGGGTTTTATTTATAGATTTATCATTTAACTGAACTCGTTTTTTTACTTATGAACCAAAGTGATATAGTAAGAACAAGTAGTATGACAGGAGTTAAACCAACATATTTCCAAGCATTATTCGCCCCTAAAAAATAATATGCTATCGGTATAAAAGTAAACGTACTAATTAATAAGAAGACCCAAGACTTTTTAACAAAACCAACTAATAAAGTTAAAATTGAAACAAATAATGAAAGTTGCCATAATAATAACATTTTCCCACTCCCATTTAACTTATTTGTTCTTCAGTAATATAAACCTCATAAGAGGAAGCACACAATAGATAAGAGAATAACGATCTTCGTAGCTTTCCAAAGGAATAATAGAGTGGATATCGCTAAAGCTGAAACCTCTGCATATAACTAGGAAACTGTTTATGTTTATTTATAAAAATCTTTTGTTAAACAGATTTAAGTAGAGTGGCTCTATAACAAAAAAAGACAGCCTAGATAGGCCATCTTTCTAAAACATCTGATATCCACTTTTACGTAGCATTTTAATCACAATTCCTGCTAGAATTGCACCGACAAAACCACTTGATAAAATAACGATATCTGCCATATGTAGTGACATGAATTTTTCTCCTAGAGCAGAGAAGGAAGAACCCGGTTTTGTAAAGTAATCAAAGAAGCCGACCTCATCAATAATAAATATCACTATAAGTGGATAAAGAATAGCTACAAACCAAGACATTCTAAGCAACATATTTAATAGGAAGGCGATTCCAAAAAACATTACTAGAAATATTAGAACTGAAAGAATCATCTGTGTAATTGTAAAATTCATAGTCATTAACCTCCGTTACATCTTTAAATAGTTTACCTTAACGGAGGCAGGTATTCAATCCAGTTATCTCTTTTCACATTTTTGTCAAAAAGCCTTATTATTATTTCTTGCCAGTGCCCTGACAACAGCCGCATGTTTCGGATCCTCCAAGCCTTAATTGAAAGTACCCTTCCCCTTTACAATACGGACATGATTTTGAAGTTACTTCTTGTAATTTAGTCATTCTTAGCGCCTCCTCATTCATTTATTTATAATATTCAGATAATATATCACGTATTAATATATTTGTAAATGAACATCCTCTACTTTTTTATATAAATGTGTCTAAATAATGAAATTATTCTAATTATTTAATTTATTATTAATTAAAACGTTTACCTTTTTGTTTGAAAAAAACCGAACAATTGAAAATGAATATTAGGGTTTATATGCTTTTATTAATACAGCAAATTATTTTTGGCTTATCTAGCGGATGCTTTTTATGGGGGGAGCGTAATGACGTAAGCTATTATATAAGAAATTAACACATAATATTAATACGGCATAAAAAGCTAGGCTAGCCACTTATGCCGTATTAGTTTCAGCTTTTATTTTATGAATAATTTATAACTCGTATAACCAAATATATCTCCTGGATCTACACCATCTATAGTTGGAAAACCCACCTCTAAGGAAGCTGCTGCTAGCTCATGTAACATAACGGAGGCTGTCTGATCGAGCAATAAGTCTGTAGGATGAATCCACTTTGCCTCGTAAAGCTCTGACAGCTGGACCTGGATAATTGGCTCATCTGTTGTTGGTTCGAGAAGAAAAATAGCCATATTATCACTTATTTTTCCTTGCAATACACCACTTCTAAACCCGATCATATTGATGACCCTACAATTTACCGCTGTCTCCTCTAATACCTCTCTGAGCACAGCCTCGTCAACTGTTTCATTGCCATTTACAAAGCCAGCTGGAAGCGACCATTTACCTTCCAACCCACCGTATCGCTTGTTAACAACCAACCATTCACCTTTACTATTTAAAACTAACCCAGCTACTCCTAGCCATACGCTACCTCTTTTATCTCTAGACATTAAACCAACTCCCTTAAGATAAGTGTAAGCGCCAATTTCCTTCAAGACAAGAAAATGGGGAGAAAATTAAAGGGAAAGTTCTTGTTACGATTATTTTTTAATGGATCTCAATTATCTTTTTTTTCTTGTTCTATTAAAACCAAAAACAGCAGAAGAAAGAACAAATATAGCTGTGCATAACCACATCGTAATTCCATTCCACTGTCCCTCAAAAAGAACGATATTGGTTAAAATTATTAATTGCATCAAGCAAATTGAAATATCTAAAACTAGTTTAGTTTGCATTGACTTCGACCCCCTTAACCTTATTACAAGGTACTAAAAGTTAACCTTAAACTTAGCACGCCTTTTATTATCCACTAATTTAATTATAATTGGATGTGATTAAGCTAAAAGCGCTTCTCTAAACTTTTTGGTATTTTCCTCCACAAAAAATCTCCTACTGAATAATTCAGTAGGAGATTTGGTTATATTAATATTATAGTTTGAATTTACCTTTTTTGATCATTAATGGAACTCCACCGATCATGTAAAGAGCACGGTTATCAATAACCTTTTTCATAATAGAAGCTTTTGTACCAGTAAGTTTTCTACCCATTACGTCACCAATTGCATCATGCTCACCTAAAGAACATACTGTTCCTTTAAGCTCAGGAACGAATTCCTTCGTATTTTCACCCTTCATAAGAGCTACGATATTTTGAGCTACTGTTACAGCTTGTTGCATTGCAATTTGAGCTGTTGGTGGGTATGGACGATTAATTGCTTCGTTGATCATCAATGCACAGTCTCCAACGATAAATACGTCTGGGAAACCAGGAGCACGCATATCTTTTTCAACTTTAACACGAGCACGCATGTTTTCGATGCCAGAAGTTTCGATTAAACGGTTTCCGCGGACACCAGCTGCCCAAACTACCGTACCAGCTTTGATGAATTCAAATTCTTCTTCACCTTTTTTAATCTTAACGCCTTCAGGAGTTGCTTCTACTACTGGTGTTCCAATAGAGAATTCAATTCCTTTTGCTTCTAGTTGGCGAACAGCATATTCAACTAGCTCAGGATCGAATCCTGGTAAAACCATAGGTGCTGCTTCAACACAAACAACGCGTACTTTTTCTTTTGGAACATCATATTCCGCACAAAGCTCAGGAATACGATTCCCTAACTCTCCTAAGAATTCGATACCAGAGAATCCAGCCCCACCTACAACGATTGTTAAACGAGCATCATCTCTTGTTTCTTCTGTAGACCATGTAGCAAATTGGTACTCGATATGGTCACGGATTTGACGAGCTGCATTTACGTTTGCAATAGATAAAGCATATTTATCTAAACCTGTAATTCCAAATGTTTCTCCTTCAAAGCCTAATCCAATTACAAGGTAATCATATGTGTATTCCCCAGCACTTGTTGCTACTTTTTTAGAGTTTACATCAATTCCTTCAACTGTAGCTTTTACGAATTGAACTTTTCCTTTATTGATAACGTCTTTAATATCGTAACGTACTTGATCTGGACTTAACGTACCAGCCGAAGCCTCATGTAACCAAGTTGATTCGTAATGATAATCGTTTTTATTTATTAAAATTATATCTGCTTCATCTGTACCTACTAATTTTTGAAGGTTTACTACAGTAGATAATCCACCGTAACCTGCTCCTAATACTAGAACTGTTGGTCTTTTCACGAAGATCGCAACCACCTTTTTTTATTTTTTATAACAACCGAATAATACATAAATCTCGTTCATTCGTTTTTAGCTTGTCATTTTTCCGACAAATTTCACACTATACCTATTTTAGACCTTTTAGAATAGGATTTCAACACTATTTAACAACATTCTAAAGGTAGGAATATACAGATAATTGTTAGTATTTATTAAAAAGTTCAAATGCAAGTTTAACTAACATGCAATAAGGAAACTATTCAGTCCTTTTAGCTTTCTCCTTTTAAGAGCGTATATGCTTTTTTATTTATAAAAAAGAACATTTTCTAATGCAAGAAAATGTTCTTTCATTTATTTAACAGCTTTCAGGTGTGCCTTCTTTTTTAGCAGTTCTAAACGATGAACCACAACCACAGGAAGCAATTGCATTCGGGTTATCAATCGTAAAGCCTCCACCCATCAACGACTCTTTATAATCGATGACCGTTCCAGTAAGTATAGATGCATCTTCCTTGGAAACAATGATGTCTAGTCCATGCTGATGCAAAACTAAGTCATCTTGATTTTTCTCTTTTTCAAATCCCATACCATAGGAAAGGCCGCTACATCCACCACCGTTAACGGAAACACGTAGAAGTGAACCTTCCTCCTCATTGTGGACCATCATCTCTTTAACGCGGTAAGCTGCCGCTTCAGACAAATTAACTACTTCTGTCATCTAGATCACATTCCTTCCTTATGTATATATAATATCAATGTTTTCACTATCTATACAAGGAAAACTACTCGAAACTCGCATCGCTTTCTACATATTTTTACAGTATAATAGAAGAAATAATAGGCTTCTAAGGGGAAAAAGTAATGGAAATACTTCCGTATTATCAAAAAGAGGTAGTATGCTTACACTGTAAAAATAAATTTAAGTCAACTAAGATTCGTTCGAAATATATAAAGCTAGAAACCCATGATACAGATTTTCAACCAATCTACCAAAATAAAGAGATCAATCCATTACTTTATAATGTATTTGTATGTGAGCACTGTGGCTTTTCGTTTACAGATGATTTCACAAAATATTTTGCTCCAAGTGTAAAAGACGCAATTAAGGAGAACATAACTAAACAATGGACATCACGTTCGTACGGCGGTGAAAGAACGATTCAAGAAGGGATCACTGCTTATAAGTTAGGAATTTTATGTGCATCTTTAAAGAAGGAAAAGTTTGTATCCATAGCCGGCTTAGCATTGCGAGTAGCTTGGCTCTACCGTATATTAGGACAAAAAGATGAGGAAAAAAGATTTCTAGAAATAGCAAGAGATCGCTATATCGATTCGTATTCTAGGGAGGATTATAGCGGAACTCAAATGTCTGAGATACGAGTTCTTTACATGATAGCAGAGCTGTCTAGACGAGTTGGGGCAAGAGATTTAGCTACACGCTATTTTTCGATGATCTTAGAAAAACAAAGCTCTTCTATTGAACCTTCACTTATTGAGATGGCCAAGGAACGCTGGCAGGAAATGCGTACATAAAGAAAAAGAAGCCAGTTAGGCTTCTTTTTTCATATTTTTTTGGATTAAAATACTTGTTCTACTTCTACGATACCAGGTACTTCCTCTAGTAAAGCGCGTTCTATACCAGCTTTTAAAGTGATCGTAGAACTTGGGCAGCTTCCGCATGCTCCTAAAAGTCGTAGTTTTACAATGCCGTCTTCAACGTCAACAAGCTCGCAGTCCCCACCGTCTCGTAGTAAGAATGGGCGCAATTTATCTAAAACTTCTTGAACTTGTTCATTAATTGTATCAGTCATATAGATCGACTCCTTTCACTACAATCATTATAGAATAATTGCTGATTAAATGGAAGTGTTTACTTCCCGTAAAACATCTACGGTAAATAGTCTGCCCAAAGATGAATGAATATTACATACTGTGATTTCTGCATGACATTCATAGAATGGCTCCAGGTAGTTTTGAACATCTCAAAATAAGCATATGTCATATCTTTTAGTAAAAAAGGACATTAATTTATGCCATTTTTATTAACTTTTGTTACTATCTTCACAACACTTATTTTAGAAAAATTGTACAATTTTGTATTTTGGTATAAAATGTCACTTAATGACATAGCAGGAGGCTAATTAATTGAAAAAATTACTATCGTTGACGCTCATTTCAATCATGATGGTCGGTTGTTCAAATGAAAAAGACCTTGCGGATCACGAGAAAAAAATCGAAGCGCTGGAAAAAGAGAATCTAGAACTGAAAGATAAACTAAGTGAGGACAGAGCTGACTACAACGGATTCCTTCAGGAAACCGATAGAACGTCGAGGCGCTTCATGGATCTACTTGCAGCTGAGGATTTCGAAACGCTAAAAGCCGAGTTCCCGGTCAAGTTCGAAGTAAAGAACAATGCGATACACCTCATGGAACCAGAGGGTAATCTACCGTTCGAGGTCGAACTGGCCAAGCAGTCGAAACACATCGGTTTCTTCAACAAATTTGATGACATGACCGAGATAAGCTATTACATGTATAACCCGCAGCACGACAGCAACAGTCTCGTCGTGTTCCATTACGACAAGGATAACCAATTGGAGTACGTCTCATTAGGTGGCAGATAGAATAAGAGAAGAAGTATCGTATATCCCTATCGCTCCTTATTGGGCTAGTAAATTAATCCAGTCCTGACTTTGCTCATGAAGCCTCCTATTAAAATGAAGAGGTGTGGACCTTTTGACAGCTTTTCAGTAACCCCTTTATAATGTAATGTGTAGGGGATAAGGATTAAACAGATAAAGGGGACAAGTAAATTATGGCACAAGAAAAGCTCACTGTAGAAGTTTACGGTGCCGATATAGTATGTGCAAGCTGTGTGAATGCACCTTCTTCAAAGGACACATACGAATGGTTAGAAGCCGCTATCAGCAGAAAATTTCCAGAACATCAAATAACATTTTCATATATTGATATAGAGCAGCCTCTAGAAGATGAAAAACAACAATCGATTGCCAATCAAATTGCCAATGATGAGTTTTTTTATCCACTAATCATGATTAACGAGGAAGTAATAGGTGAAGGATATATTCAATTAAAGCCAGTATTTTCGGCTCTTGAAAAGTATGGGTATATAGCAAACTAAATAATCGCAAAAAGCTTAGTAACGTATTCTTTACGTTCCTAAGCTTTTTATTTTAACCGTTATGTCGTTTATACATCCATAGTAAGCCTGACTTCATTAATCTCGCAATGCGACCAGTAACTGAGATATCTGCCAAATAGGCAAATCCTTGTTTTTTCCCTAATGATCCCATGAAGCCTTTTAGTTTAATCTCTGGCATTTTCTCTGGAAGCGGCTGACCCTTCCAGCGTGCTTGTAGAACCTTAACTATTTGTTCTGCCTGTTCTTCTGCAAGCTGAGCACTTGGTGCAAAAGGTAAGGAAGCGCAATCTCCCACTACAAATACATTCTCATAGCTTGGTAAATCATGATATTGAGTTAGAATAATGCGTCCTGTCTTATCTTTTTCACCTGGTAAAGCTCGTACTGGTGCTGCAGGCTGAATACCAGCAGTCCATACTACTACATCCACAGGGATTATTTCATCATGATTGTATAATTTATTTGGCTCCACCTTCGTTATATTCGAGTTGCTAATAACGTCAACTTCATTTGTATCAAACCATTTTTGTACAAAATTACTTAAGCGCTCTGGAAAATCTCGTAATACACGAGGACTACGATCAAATAATTTAATCTTAAGGTCCGGTCTGCTTTCGCGAAGTTCACTTGCAAGCTCGATTCCGCTTAAGCCTGCTCCAACAATACCTACTATAGATCCAGCTGGAAGTCCACCGATTTTATTATAAGTGTCTCTTGAACGCCCTATTGTTTGAATACTATAAGTGAATTCCTCTGCACCCGGAACGTTATGATATTTATCCTCACAGCCTAACCCTATGACTAAATCATTGTAAGGAACAGTTTGTTCGCCTTGTAGAATCACTTGCTTGTTTTCTACATCGATTTTCTCAACTTCCCCATAAACAATATTTAGTTTGTTACTGTCTGGAAAAGCAACTCTTATATTTTGGTCAGATGAAGTTCCTGCTGCTAAAGCATAGAATTCTGTTTTTAAGCTATGAAATGGCGTACGATCTATTAATGTTATTTCTACATCATCCGGTAAATTATTTGGCAATAGGCGTAATAATACGCGCATATTACCGTATCCACCACCTAATAAGACTAATTTTCGCATAAATATTCTCCCTTTTCTTTCAATGTCTCCTCAAATTATAAATGATTGTGACAGTTTTCACAATACAACTTCTCAATTGACCTTTTAAAAAAAATAGAGTAGCATGACGATGTAGTGAGGTGACAGCTATGAATCCAATGGTTGAATTTTGTATAAGCAACCTTGCAAATGGTTCACAAGAAGCTTTTGATATATTAGAACAAGATCCAGATTTAGACGTACTAGAATATGGCTGCCTCAGCTATTGTTCTCTATGCTCTGAAACGCTATTCGCCATCGTAAATGGGGATGTCGTCGAAGGTAATTCCTCTGAAGAATTAGTGTCTAATATATACAAATATATTGAAGAAAATCCTTTGTTTTAAGAGCAGCCGCAAATCTGATTTTAAAATATTTTTTAACTAATAGAAAAAAAGGCACTCTTCTGTTCAATCGAACAGGAAGTGCCTTTTTTTCATTTTTTAATACTATTTATTTTATCCAATCATGTAAGGTTTCTAAGAAATGAGTCGGTTTTTTCAATAACATCTGTAGCTCTTCCGTACGATTGACTCCTGTATTGACGTGAGCTGTATCAATGCCCATGTGTATCCCTGTAAGGATATCTGTTTGATAGTTGTCTCCGATCATAACCATCTCTTCTTTTTTAAAGCCATATTTTTTTTGAATAAACTCCAGCATAAATGGCTGTGGCTTTCCAGTAAAAATTGGCTCAACACCAGTAGAATGCTCTACTAATTTCGTGAATGCACCATTCCCAGGAAGATACCCTCTCTCGCTTGGAAACGCATGGTCACTATTAGTAGAAATAAATGCCGCTCCTGCTCTCACTGATAAACAAGCCTGCGCAAGCTTCTCATAATTGACCTGATGGTCTATTCCCATTACGACAACTTCCGCTAGCTCATCAGTCGTCTCAATCCCAACGGAGGCTAGAGCATCGCTTAGTCCCTCTTCCCCGATCATGAAAACACTTTTTGCAGGATAATGCTCTGCAATATAATTTGCTGCAGCAATACTAGAAGAAATGATTTGCTCCTCTGATGTTCGTATTTCCATCTTTGCGAGCTTCTGCTGTAATTGCTTTTGAGTCATCGATGAATTATTTGTTACAAAGAAAGGCTCGATTCCTTTATTTTGCAAATAATGAACAAAATCGACAGCTTCACGAATTGGTGTTTGTCCCTTATAAACAGTTCCATCTAAATCTAAAAAGTACCCTTTATAGGCGGACATCGGAGTCCTCCGGTAAAAATGCCGAAACTGGTCCAAGTTCGTTAATTAAATAATTTTCTACTCTTTCAGGGAACTGTTTTAAATAAGGAAGGTTTTCCACCAATACACTTTCTAATTGCTTATGGTCAACGGAAAAGAAATGTCTTACAAGCTCTTTTCTCATTTCAATCACAGCTTTTAATGGGGCATCCATTTCAGGTGTAATAACTTTTTCATCGGTCAAAATATCAATTATATCGTCATAGCCACCTGGATCTCTCATGATGAAGCCATCAATCATAGAATTACCTACATCTATAACAGACTCAATCATATTTTGTCCAACTCGCTCCAGGGCTAACTTGGTAATTTCATTTTCATTCCAGTCTTTATTGCCATCAATTAACACTAACAATTCTCTCATATGCTTTAGTGTCATTGCGATACTTTTACGGTCCACAAAATACATGGTACAGCCTCCTAATTTCTTGTTTTCGTTGATATCTACTTCTATTCTATAGTACCATAATTGTTAGGTAAGGAAGGAGTGTCAAGGGTGGAGCGATTCTTTTTATATGACGATGTCGAAGATACAAAAACAAGGTTTGTTGGATTTACAGGCGAGTCTCAGCGTTACGACTTAGCGATCGTACAGAGCTCTCGATTTTTTGGAAAAGTTCTTGTAATGGATATACAATACAATCGGTCAGCCATCATAGGTTCAGATGACGTAGAAGAGCCGGGCTACCTAGAGCATATTTTTAATAGATCCGAAGAGGAAGCATTAGAGCTTAGAGAATATTTAAGAGAATTACTGAGTTAAATTATGTCCATGACATGATCAGAAAAGCTCTCTGAACACACTTGGGAGAGAGCATTTCTTAAATGGTTAAGTTATAATGCACAAAAAAATGAGCTGGAAGCGATGCTTCTATGCTCATTTTATTTATTTACCCCATCTAATCTTCTTTTGACTCAAAAGTATTTTCTATCTCATTCAAAAAGGCTAGGACAGCTGTTTTCATTTGTTCGACTCCAGGTTGTTCTATAGGAAAATGGCCAGCTCCTTCTAAAATTACACATCTCTTCTTACATTTCAGTCGTTTATAAAAAGATTCACTTAATTTAAATGGCGTCATCGGATCTACTTCAGGATGGACAAGTAATATAGGACAAACATCAAAATATTCAGGTTCAATAATTGGTTTCGCATTTAAAAAGGTTCTTAGAAATCGCAAAGGAATTTTTGTCCCCGCAGCTCGAGAATCTTGAATAATTAGTTTCGTCAGTTCATAATTATTTGTGATTAACTTCATTCTTGATACTTTAGAAACGGAGATCAGAAACGAATCTAATACAAGAGGGAAGCAATCCAACGTGAATTTACCTAGTCGGCTAATTAACTTATTGGGGGCAATTTAATCACGAACCCTCTGATTACTTGTATCTACAAAAGTCGTAACAATTAAACCTTTCACTTGCTTACTCATACTAGCCACATGATATGCTAGCATGCCTCCGATACTTGCCCCTAATAAAACAATTGGCTTACCGTCTCGGTTGAATTCCTGTTTAATAAACTCTGAAATTATTTCTATCCAGTCATAGTATTCCATGGATTTCACTGACTCGGTGTAACTAAGACCATAAGGAGGAAGGTCTGGAGATACAACATCATATCCATTTGCTTGTAGCATCAGAGCATAGGGAGCCAATAGTCGCCCGTTTCCACCTGCACCATGTAGTAAAACAACTTTAATGTTCGAATCCAAAGCAGTCATTCGCTCTAGATGTATATGATAGTCATTCCAAACCCACCATTCTTCAGCAGGTAGGTTATTGTCATTTATACGCAATTCTTCAGGAAAAAATCTCTGATAATTCTTCCAGTAAATTTCTGTTTCATTGTATGCTAAACGGTTAGTGTTTGAATTCACTCTCTTTCCTCCAAATAGTATTTTTATAGCAATTACTATTTCTCTTATAACATATTAACACACTAAATATTTCTAAAAATAGATGTTTAATGGTTATTAAGCGCCATAACTTTTTGTGTTTGAACCTAAGCACACTCATATGAGCGGAAATCAATTCTTTTCTTTCAATTAGATAATTGAAAGAGGTATAAGCAAAAGAATAGAGAATTAATATTTATTACTGATATATAGGGGGAAATAATAAAATGAGAGGGTTTTTACTGGGCATAGTATGTTTAATAGGTATACTTGTGGGCTGCACTGATCAGTCAGACACAGATCAAGCCAACGAAATTAACAAGCTTAAAAAGCAGCTAGAACAACTTTCATTAGAAAAAGACAATCTAGAGGAGGAAAAAAACACACTAGAGTTGGCGATGAGTGAGGAAGCGAACAGGGATTATTCTATGATTCTGGCAAAAGATATTGAAAAGTATCCATATGCGCTTTATAAAACGGCATCAATTGACATCGATGAGGATGGAGAAGATGAAATAATTGAATTGCATGTGGATGCAGGAAAAATGGAGAACGGCCGTTATGGATGGGATGATGGGCAGAAGTGGTTGTTGGTCGTTAAAGACGGTGATAAAACCTATCCTCTTTTTGATGAATATGTTCAATTAGGCTATATAGATTTTAGTACAACCACTTTTGAAAAAAAACCATTAATTGTCATGATTAAAGCGCAGCACTCTGATAGAACTGTACAGAGTTTCAAGTTTGATAAAGATGAACAAGGATACTTGAAAGAAACCTTTTACAAAAAAGAAAACACAAATAATCACTATAATGAGACCGCATCCTATGCCTTTTTTCAGGAAGCATTTCAATTCATAGACATGGCCTTTACAACTAACGCTTCCTTTATTCAAGAAAGTGAGAAAGATCTTCAAGATGAGGAAAAGAGATGGCTGGCCATCGGTCCAATGATAGAGGATATTAGTAATGCAGAGAGATTGTTGGAAATGGCCACTAACCTAAATCCAGAGCTAACAGTAGTCTCTTTAGCGAACCTAATCAACTTACTTTACCAAATCGACAACAAGCCACCAACATCCGAGCAGATGAATCAATTAAAATCAATACAAGGTGTGTTCAAAGAAATAGATTCAGCTAATTCAATCTTAGAAGAAGAGAATAGAATACACCCTGAGATTGTTGAAATGGTAGAAAAAGTTAATCTTATTCTTAAGAAAAATAACAGCGAAACTGAGTCTTGATAGCTTATTCTCTTTGCTCACCTCAAGAAGCTTGTTCTGCAGAAAGCCAAAGGGTATTATTATGACTCAGAACCCTACTTTTCATGATAACTCTACTACAGAAAAAAACCTTGAGCTAGATCATAACTGATCCTGCTCAAGGTTTTCTTGTTTATCTTTTACTAGCTCTAAAACTACTGGTTTTGGAGCCACACCTGTTTTTTTAACAAGGAAATAAGCACAGCCAAAATTGCAATACTCGTACAAATAATCCTTCATCGTACTAATTTTCGTATCGAATGTTGCCTTTTGGTTACGATCCTCGAAAAATCCTTTTAGGCGAAGCTGACCATATCCCCAGTCTCCCATAATATAATCGTACTTTGTTAAAATTTCGCTGTAACGCTCCAAAAAAGCTTCCTCTTTAAACGCATCACGGTAATCTTCTATTACTTCATAAGTGAAGCCTTCTGCTATTATCATACATTCACCATCCATTAGCTATTACTCTTGAACAGCTAGTAATTCCTCACCTTGTTGCTGTCTTTGCTTCGCAGCAGCATTAACTTGCTCATCTGCATGATAGCTACTTCTTACAAGCGGGCCTGCCTCACAATGTGAAAAACCCTTACTCATTGCTATCTTACGCAATTCTCCAAACTCAGCTGGAGAATAATATTTTTGAACCTTTAAATGTTTTTTCGTAGGCTGCAAATATTGACCAATAGTCATAATATCAACGTTATTTGCACGTAAATCATCCATAACCTCAATGATTTCTTCAAACGTTTCCCCTAAACCTAGCATTAACGAAGACTTTGTAGGAATGCTTGGTTGCATTTCCTTTGCACGCTTTAATAATTCTAAAGAACGGTCATATTGTGCACGTGCTCTAACTCTAGGAGTTAATCGACGTACCGTTTCAATATTATGATTCAGGATATCTGGCTTCGCATCCATAATGTTACGGATGTTTTGCTCAATGCCCCCCATATCCGATGGAAGAACTTCAATTGTAGTAAAAGGATTTTTTCTTCGAATTGCACGGATCGTTTCTGCAAAAACCTCTGAGCCGCCATCTTTTAAGTCATCCCTTGCTACAGCCGTCACTACCGCATGCTTAAGATTCATAATAACAACTGAATCTGCCACACGTTCTGGCTCAGCTAAATCTAATTCATTTGGAAGGCCAGTTTTTACAGCACAGAAGCGACATGCTCTTGTACAAATTGCTCCAAGAATCATAAATGTAGCAGTACGACGAGATCCCCAGCACTCATGAATATTAGGGCATCTTGCCTCTTCACACACAGTATTTAGATTGTTTTCGCGCATTAATTTTTTTAAGCCTTTATAATCTTCATTCGTATTTAGCTTTATTTTGAGCCATTCAGGCTTGCGCTCATGTTGTTCTTTTGGTGGCTTACATGATGTCACGATTCCATCCCCCATTTCAAATAATCTGACTTCACTGTTGTCAATGTACCATATTATTTGAATTCAAACAACCTTCTAAAAAAGCTAAATAGAATACTTGTTCCCACTTTTATTACTAAGGGTCCAAAACCCAAATAATAGAATGAGGATTCCTACTACTGTTATTAATCCTATCATGACAGAGCCTGTCAATCCTAATACTAAGTATCCGATTGCAGCTATTATCGCACTAGTTATTGCATAAGGCAGCTGTGTCATCACATGATCAATGACATTAACTCCAGCTCCCGTAGCCGACATGATCGTAGTGTCCGAAATCGGTGAACAATGGTCTCCGAAAACTGCTCCTGCCAATACTGCTGCTAATACTGGTAGCAATAGCTGAGGATCGATTGCCATAATAATGCTTGCACCAATCGGAAGCAAGATACCAAACGAACCCCAGGATGAACCTGTAGCAAAGGCCATAAAAGCAGTCAGCACAAACAGTAATACTGGAATAATACCTACTGGGATATTATTTTCTGTAACAATCGTTGCAAGGAATGCACCTGTTTCTAAGGCTGTAATAAGGTAAGATAATGCCCATGCGAATACAAGAATCAAAATGGCAGGAAGCATAGATTGAATGCCTGTACGTAAAGCCTTCCACACGTAGCTCATGTTAGCATTTGGGTTAACCTTGAATTGGCGAGCGTATAACAGGAAAGCTAAAATACTTGCTACCAATCCAGCTATAAATAATGAAAAAGGAACATCTGTATTTTCAAAGATGACAAATATATCTAAACTTCCTCCGGACAACTGATAGCCCGTCCAGAACATCAACCCTAACGTCACCACTACTAGAGAGATGATTGGAAGTAATAAATCGATCACTTTCCCATACTGATTGTCAGGAAAATCTCCATCCATATCTCCCGGATTAGTTTTATTAGGA
The DNA here is from genome assembly GCF_023713305.1 of Psychrobacillus sp. MER TA 171. Lineage (NCBI taxonomy): Bacteria > Bacillati > Bacillota > Bacilli > Caryophanales > Bacillaceae > Psychrobacillus > Psychrobacillus sp. MER TA 171. Next base: position 46,983 of record NZ_JAMAWN010000022.1, read on the forward strand.
TCAAATAATACTCCTGTTTCCTTCGCACGCTTTTCATGCTTCTTCATCTCAAATAAATCAAAATCTGTCCAAGCCGTAAAGAATACGATCGCCAAAGTAGCTATTACATAGAAGTTCATAGGCGCCATTGTGATAAAAGCTTCTAGCGGAGTATATTCTGTTACAGCATGTGTTGTGAAAATAACACCTAGCTGGCTTATCAAAAATGCTCCCCAGCTAGAAACTGGTGAGATTACACATATCGGTGCTGATGTAGAATCGATGAAATAGGCTAGCTTTGCACGAGAAACCTTATGCGAATCCGTAATTGGTCTTGCAATTTGCCCTACTGCTAATGCATTAAAATAATCGTCCACAAAAATAATGATTCCTAAAAAGGCTGTTAATAGTTTAGAGCCTCTTTTCGTTTTAATTCGCTTGATCGCCCAATTAGCGAAAGCTGTGCTTCCTCCTGACAGGCTGACAAAAGCAGTAACTACACCTAACAAGAGAATGAACAATAAAATATATATGTTATATACATTTAAACCCCCATCCCAAAAAGAGATTTTAAAGGAATTCCATAACATTAACAAAGATCCAACAGGGCTAAATTCCTCTACTAGTAAGGCTGCAGAAAGAATACCTGCTCCTAACGATAACAAGACCCTTTTTGTCAATAAAACCATGATGATTGCCAATAGCGGTGGCACTAACGAAAAAATTGTATTCTCCAAAACTGTTCCTCCTTGAAAATAGAAAAGCCAACCTATAGTATTTTATAGGTTGGCTTATACATGAAATTTTAGTTATAACACTTTGTTTCACTTTTGTAGCTCCCCATCTATATGTCCCCATATACATGACAGTGTTATTCTTGTTCAAAATAACCCCAACTAAGCATCCTTGACTAGACATACTTAGTTTCGGCAAAACTTCCTTTCTATTACGATCCTTGGAGTCACCCTCCCGTAACATACTATTAAGCAATGCGGCCTCTACCTATTTATTATTCATTTTTATCTATTCTAACAGTAATTTAAGAAAAATGAAGTTTTTTTAATCTTCCGGTAACGGTATAGGTACCTCCACCGATGGAGCAGCCGACCCATCCCCACCTGTATAAATGTGAGGAACCTGCCCTTGAACTAGACCCATGGCTACTGGTATATTCTGTTCCACTACACTCATTTTACTAGCAAGCGGGACGATGATTTGTACATTCACCTTAATGTGGATACTAATTTCTACATACGCATTATTAATACCGAACTCGGTAATAGTAGGCACCACATTTGACTGAACGTTTCCGATCACGTGGAATCGAATAGGTATTTTTGGACCTAAGTTCCCGATCAAAGGTATATTCGTTGCTTGCCCCATCGGAACAAAAAATACGACTCCACCTTGGTCTTCCATTGTTTGCTTATCATACTCAATATCATCCAAGTAAGGAAGACTTGATAAATTCCCTTGTTCAGCCTGTTCTAAATGGGATTGTACTAAACTATTTGTATCAGATAGCACTCGGTTAATAATTTCTGTATTGAATTTGGTTGTGACCATATTTTTGCTATCCGAAGGAACCTCTTCAATAATATCGTTTACATCTAGAACATTTGCCGTACGCGAGTTAATCGCCTTACTTATTACCATAGATGCAATCTTGTTCGTTTGCACTTCAGCATATTGTAAGTAAGTGGGAGTTAGTTGCGCATTTATATAATAGAATACCCAAGCCACTGACAATAAAAAGCATGTTAAAAAGATGGCTAATTTGCGTTGAGTGCTAAAAAATATGAAACGCTTCTTCTTTTTGCGATAAAACAACGAAAAAACCTCCTCATTACTTTTATGTAACGAGGAGGTCTATTATGCCCTACATTTATGCTCTTCCTTTATTCCATACCATTTTATAACGTCCCGAATAGTTTCTGGCATAATATATTGTTTCTTCGCGGTCTTAAAGGAAGGAAAGAAAAATCCAAAAGTAAACATGTCTAGCGTCGCCAGTCGGTACGTTTGATGTAGCGTTAATGGCTCACCTTTAATCAAAAGCTGCCCATGCATATCTTGTTCAACCTGTTCAAATAAAATAGCCCCTAAATACTTACCACGAAATCCGAGACCCTTCACTTCTAAATTTGGCCATTTTTCGTTTTTTGAAAGCTCCATCACCTCTAGCAGCTCAGCTCCACTTAATGTAACGATACATGGATTAATGGGGTGAGGCAGGCATTGATGTAGATCCCAAGCAGTGACAGGTCCCTCCGGTAAATCCTTTAAGAAAATTCCTGCAGGAAACATGGCACAATCTGCATTCGTGTATGCTAGCAATGCCTTTCCAAAGAAATTCGCTAACTCAGACCCATTGAACCACTCTTTTTTTAACAAGGAATTGCTTGTAAAAACAGGATAAGATAGCTTTTCTTTACCGATTCGCTCCCAATTTTCCATCGTGTGTCCTGCATTTTGAGGGACTGGCAACTCGTCTGTAGGGTAGACAACAGCCTGTTTAGAAACAACTCTTTTCATGGAATGGTCATATTCAAGACTCACATAGCCCACATACATCCCAAATTTCCCTGTAGCGGCCTGCAATGTATTCCCAACCATTTTCCCTTCCTCGAACAAATGATGCGTGTGTGCTCCTAAAATTAAGTCCAGAGACGGTATCAGCTCACATAGCTCTTCATCCTTAGACTTTCCTAAATGAGACATACAAATAAGGACATCGACATGAGGAGAAATCTGATCAGCAACTGCCTGCAGTCTAGGAAGAGGATCCTGCAATCTCCACCCAAGCTTTTCATAATAAACACTATAATCCGCAGTAGCAGCTATAATCCCAATTCGTATTCCAGAGGCCGTCTGATGAATTTTATAAGGCTTCACCCACCTAGGGATATTCCCTTCCAAATCCGTAAAATTGGAAACTATGACCTCGAATTTAGCCTGTTCATATAATGAATCCAATTCTTCGTGACTCAATGTGATTCCTTCATTGTTTCCAATCGTTGCATAATCATATCGGGCTTCATTTAAGAGCTTCACGTTCCCCTTCCCAAGTGTCCCCTCTGTGTATATATTCGAGCGATCCACATGATCACCGATATCTAATATCAGAGAGGAATCGCTTGCATGCTTTTTACGTCTTTCAGAGAGAAAGTGATGGATAGACGGCCAATTTTCTAAATGACTATGCAAATCATTTGTATGATAAATATGAATGGTCTCTCTCAGCTTTCTCACCTCTTTTTTATGCGGGCTATCGCTCGCCTTTATTAAAATAGCCCATCTATAATAGATCTTATTCCTAGCAATAGCAGTACTATTCTAAGTGCTGTCACAAGCGTTTCCGAGTTTAGCTTTTTATTGAGCTTAGCACCTATCTTAGCACCAATATAGGCGGCAGGGATGACAGGAATGGTATATAGCCATGGTACGTTTCCTAAAGATATATGTGTAGCAGAGTTCACAATAGACGATAAAAAGACCATAAACATAGACGTTCCGACTGCCACATGGGGCGGAAACAGAAATAATAGAATCATGGCCGGCACAATCATCGAGCCTCCACCAATTCCAAACAACCCGGAAGCAAAACCTATAAAAAAGGTTAAAGCTAGTGCAAACCAGACTGGATATCCATATACATATGTATTTTCCCCATCCTCAAAGGTACGCTTCTTGCCATGCTTGACAAACCATTGAACGGGCTTCAAATATTTACGAACTAGCAAAAGAACGGATAAAATGACAAGCAATATACCAAAGTATAGGTTAAACGAAGGGAGATCTAATCCTTTGTTTACCCAAGCACCTAAAATGGTTCCCGGGATACTTCCTATAAAAAATATAAATCCACTTTTAAAATCCACCGTCTTAGACTTCATATAAGAAAGCGTAGAAGACAGACCAATAAAAATCATCATAACAACAGATAAACCTACAACACTCTGAGGCGTAATATTAGGAATCAAATCCAGCGTCGTACCAAGGAATAGCACGGCTGGTACTAAAATAACCCCGCCTCCTAATCCCACTAGTGCACCGATCGTCCCTGAAAAAAGCCCGCTCAGTACTAATAAAAACCATTCCATTTAAAAATCCCCTTCGAAAAGATTTAATTGCTTAGGCGCAAGTCCATCAAATTCTATATTAAGCATTTGCTGAAAGGCTTTAGCATTTTTAGCCGCATGACCACCAGAGTTATTATTGAATACAACAAGCACCTCGGAAGCCTGTTTAGATAAAACCTCACAAACTGACTGAATATAAGCAAGCTCCTGCTCATTATAATCATATAAATAGCGGACTTCTCTCCACTTTTCGTTGTTCCCTGGATTCTTCCACCCATAAAAGTTTCTCCCATGTAGACGGACCAACACTTTATCAGAAGTAGCAACCGGCACTACAGGTATACTCCCTTCACCATTTTGTGGCTCATCGCAGACACTATGGTGAAAATGATTATCCTTTAAAAATTGAAGAGTCGAATCCTTATACTCCGGAAGATACCAGGACTGGTGGCGAAACTCAATGACCACCTCAAAATCCTTTAGCTCCTCTCGAATTCTTCTCATATATTGCACATTATCCTTCTCACACTCAAACCAAGGTGGAAACTGAACAAGCACCATCGCAAGCTTCCCCGCATCCTTAAGCGGCCCAAGCATCTGACGATAGCTTTCAAACATTTCCTCTGGAGACTTAAAAGGATTCTCCCCTCTCAAATGCCCTGTCATCCCTTGATAGGCTTTCACGATAAACTGAAAATTATCAGGTGTCTCCCGAATCCACTTTTCTATATTTCGCTGCGGCTGAATCGCATAAAACGATGCATCCAACTCGACAATCGGAAAATGTGCACTATAATCCTGCAGCTTCTCCCTAGGCGAAGAAACATAAAGATCTGGATGATCCCCCCAACCAGTTAACCCAATTTTTATCATTAAACCACCTCTTCGTTATTACTAATTATCATATCATTTCCCTCATCAAACAGACAAAAAAATGAGTTGATGGAAAGTGCCTATGTGTTGCAGATAATCTCAAAGTGTTGCGCTTTTCTAGGTAAGTGTTGCAGGTACGAGCTATAGTGTTGCGCATATTACTCGAACTGTTGCGGGAAAATAAAGTGTTGCAGATGTGTTGCAGATAATCTCAAAGTGTTGCGCTTTTCTCTGTAAGTGTTGCGATAATTACTCAAACTGTTGCGCTAAATTTTAAAGTTCCTTCGCGAAAGCTTTTTTTACTATATCGCTAAAAGAACTTTCTTCTCTCTGCCAAATGTATAAGTCCTCGTGCCAAATTTCAACTATTGCCTTGCCCAATCTTCATGAGGTAAAAATCCCATCGCGTCCCCTGTAAAATTATCTCCGAATAATAATATGTGTTTAATTTTTGGATTTACCGAAGTATCATAGATTTTCTCAGCCTCAATTAGCCTGAATAGAACATAAAATAACCATCTGACACTGCACCATATCCAACTTCCACTAAAGAATCTATGTAATCTTGTGGTGCATCCTTAAGAAAGGAGTTTTCTATTATTTTGTGTTTTACTATTTTATTAAATCTATACTTTTTAGCTTCCGCATTTACTTCTTTATATCTCCCCATTATTTCCTTCCGCAAAACAATAATATTGTCTTCCTCCTTAGTTTATATAAACCCAGATATCTTTCAATGAAAATCTTTAGTACAGGAATAAACCGCCATTATTAGTACAACATAAAACATGTACGAAAGTATAATCTAATTTGAATCCAGAAAAGAGGAACTAGCATGTATTACTATAAAGAGGAACTAATAAATCCTATTATGCCTGACCGTCCAGATCCGGAAGCAGCGAGAGTATTACAAGAAATACTAGGTGGCCATTATGGTGAGATGAGAACTATGATGCAATTCTTTTTTCAAAGCTCGAATTTCCGAGGGAAAGACACTCAGTTTAGAGATCTACTCCGCGGAATTTTCCTAGAGGAAATCGCACATGTAGAGCTAGTACAAAACACAATCAATCAACTTCTAAATAATTCTGGTGAGTCAGCTATTCCAGGTAATGCTGGAGTAGACAATGCACCGCTAAATGATGCTACGAGACATGCGAACCCACACCATTTCATCATTGGCGCACAGGCATCTATTCCGTTTGATGCAGCAGGGAACCCTTGGAACGGATCTTGGGTATATTCTCATGGAAACCTGATCGCCGATTTGCTAAATAACCTTGTCCTTGAGTCAACAGGTGTGCTTCAAAAAACACGTATTTATGAAATGAGTTCTAACAAAACGTTCAGAGAGACCCTAGCTTTTCTTATAGTTCGAGATAATGCTCACCAAAACGCATTTGCTAAAGCTTTAGAAACGTTAGGCGTGGATTGGGGCAAGCTATTCCCTGTACCAAACTACGATATAAATAAATATCCAGAATGCAGAAAATATGTAGAGATGGGATACCATAATGCACAATTCAACTTTAGGCTGGACCCAACTCGCATAGGCGAAATATTCCAAGGTCAGAGCCCGAGTCGTAACGACGGCACACTTTCCGTAGTTGATCCTCCAAAAGGATTTCCGGTACCTTTAATGCCTGATATGCCAAATGAGCATAGCCCTGGAATTCAGGATATGAATAACTAAATTACTTTTCCCTAGTCACTAATGTGATTTGGGAATTTTTATATATTGATAAGAAATAAAAAAAGCTTAGTTAAAGGGGAGGATGATTTATAATGCAAAGAAATCTTATAATCACCAAAGTAGAATTCGATTTCCGCTCCAGCTGGACGCTTTCCTCGGGGTGAGCGATAAGCCTTCACCCATCCCGTAGGAGTCGCCGTCTGGTGCTCCAATCAATAAACGGGAACAGCTTTAGCAACGATAAACGTGCTAATTAATTTACTCTCAAAAATAAAGCTGAAAAACTATCACCAACCCCAGTTTCATAATCTATTTATGTTCTTAATAGCCGTTTGAATATTTCTATCTTAATGTTTACAGTCACTAAAAAAAAGGATTGTTAGTCAAAATCAACCATTAACTTTAACCTAGCCAAATTTAATTAAAAAAGGCTATGTTAAAGGTTAAGGTTTATTTAAAATACACATAAAAAATGAGCTAGGATATTTTCCTGGCTCATTTTACATTGATATGGCTTTATACTAAAGCTACCCGTTGGTTAAATTAGAACAGCGACGCTTATTAAACAATTGTAACCAATTGCTTCAAAATTTCATTTATGAGATTCATCATAAAAAACGGTGGTATAGATATTAAAACTTGCCCAGAAATATCCTTGTAAATTACTTAACATCCTTTGCAAATCACTTCTCGAAAAATATTTGCCGTTTCTAATAAATCTAATATAATCTTCCAAGTTCAGGAAATTATTTATACTATCAACCAGGTATCCCCTTTCTTCTCTGGAATAATCTCCTTCAGTGACAAGGTGTAATAGGGTATTTCTTGCCTGTTGTACATCGAAAAGCATTCGATCCAGTTTATCTTTGTCAATTGTTTTAGAGTCCGTGCCGATTAGCCATTCTTGTTCAAAAATTGGAAGAATAAATTGAGTACGATTTACCGTAGGATTGTAATTATCAGTTTCTAAATCCTTTTTTAGATCCTCCTCATAGGCAGCTTTAAACTCGCCAATCTCTTCTTCGTAGGTTTTGCCATTATGAGTATTCGAATCAGGATGATATGTTACGCTTTGATAGAGGCTAAAAAACGATAATGGATAATACCAAGTTATGAAAGTTATAATAAGTACAATAATTACTACTGAACCTTTCCCCCAGACCTTCCTTTTAGGTTCTATATTCATATTAATCCCCTTTATCCCCAGACTCATCCGCTTGTTTATTCGGATGGTTATGTCAAAATCAGTTGAATTTAATCTCGCTACTCGAATAAACATCTGCAAACCAATTCAAGGCACTATTATGATGATTTATAATTTGTTGTGCTGTCAACTCATTAGAATCCCAGGTACTATGTGTATCCGAAACTAAAGTCACCTTATATCCCATACTAAATGCCCTTCTACATGTTGTATCTACACAAAGTTCCGTTTGAATCCCAGTAATGTATAAATGTTCAATCCGTCTTTTTTTTAACTCTTCATCTAAAGATGTATTTAAAAATGAATCTGGAGTTGCTTTTTGTATTAATATATCTTCATCTTCAGGTGCAATTTTTGAATGGATCTTCCACCCATCTGTTCCCGATTCTAATGGTTTTCCAGCAGGTGCATTATGTTGGATATAAAAAACTGATGTCTCAGTTAATCGTGCTTCTTTTATTAAATCATCTATTTTTTTTAGTAATCCTTCACCATTAAAGACGACATTTCCTTCTTGAAACATTCCATTTTGAACATCGATAATTAGTAACGCCTTTTTTGTCATATTCATCCCCCTAATACAGAATAGACGTTCTATATAAATAGTAATTATTCAAAATTTCTTGTTCAACATACTGCACCTTCAGTTCAATAAGAAAAAACGCTTTACTCCTTCTTGAAGTTTAAATAGCAGTTAGTTGAATAAGATTAAATGCTTTTCAGGTCATTAAAAAGGGTATTTTTCTAAGGAATTTACCAAATCTTTTAATTCTTCACTATCATCATCTTGCCACTTCTCTTTGTCTATTGCTCTCATTACTTTTTTGGAAGTAGACAGTAAACTATCTCTTAATTGTTTAATAGTACACTCTACTTTAAAGAGGACTTTCGATGAACTATTTTCGTAAAATGAGAGTTCAGCTTTGTCACTGCTTATCTTCTTAGCCAAAACAATTGGAGTACCATCCATAAAATCGAATTCATATGTTCTCCCTATTTCAGAAATAATAATTCCCTTACAGGATTTTATCCACCAAGATAAAACGATAACTACAAAGTCTGACCAGTCTTGTTCTGGAAAATAATGATGATAATCAATACTAAAACTAATATTGCCCATAATGTTTGACTTCTTCTCTAATGAGTCCAAATCCACCTCTATCACTATTTCCTGTACCAAAACCTCAACCCCTTATTCAAGTCTCTGCATAAAAAATGTATTCGAACTTATATAATTAACCTGCCGCTTAGATTAATGGTAACATTTCACAAAGCATGTCTGAGATCAACTTAAGAATAACTTAATGCTTTGAAATAGACCATCGAAATGATGCCGACATTTTGTTAAAGCTACCTGTAAGTTTAAGAAGAATTAGTAATCCTCGTAACAGCTTACTTGCAAAGGAATTCCTAATTCACCAATTAACTTAAGTGACTCAGGTTCAAATACAAGATTGCACTGTTTGTCATACCAAACTCCAATTATAAATTCAATCTTCTCTGTACCACATCTGCGAAGGACCTCTATCTGTTTTGATAAGTTTAAAGCCATCCAGCCAAGTCCAAAATCTTCATTCCCTTGAAATTCTATTGGAGGACATAGTTGACCGCAACCATAATCAGAAGCGTTTCCTTTATTTATTCCTACTCTTAAAGTTTCCCCTACTTCAATTTTTTTCACTAATGTAAGACCCGTTAGTTGTTCAACCACTTTTGGAGAAAATTCTTCACCGTAAAAATGACATCGAATATCCATTTTCATTATCATAAAAAACCACTTTTCTATTTTTTCTTTATTTTCTTTACTACTCCAGAACATATATTCTTAAACTAAACAGTTGCGTTATTTAAGTGTAACATTTCACAATGCATATTCTGAGATCAACTTAATATATTGCACAAAAAAATAGACCATCGAAATGATAGCCATATTTTTCTAAAGTACCCATTACTCAAATAAGGCTTGCTATCAAGATTCTTGTTTTCCATTGTTCATCAGTCCAAGGAATACTTGAATATTAGATTAGATGAAACCCATTTTTTAAACTAAATCTCCTCAAGAAAAAACAACTCTAGCCTTTAACCTAACCTAAAAAAAAGAAGACGAACTATAAAGTTCGCCTTCACCTAAATAACAAATCGCCATAAATTTGAAACGACTAATTATTAATTTATTAACCGATTGAACCTTCCATCTCAAACTTGATCAGACGGTTCATTTCTACCGCATATTCCATTGGAAGTTCTTTTGTGAATGGCTCGATGAAGCCCATTACGATCATTTCAGTTGCTTCTTCTTCACTTAGACCACGACTCATCAAGTAGAATAATTGTTCCTCTGACACTTTAGAAACTTTCGCTTCATGCTCTAGAGAAATATTATCGTTCAAGATTTCGTTGTATGGAATTGTATCAGAAGTAGACTGATTATCCATGATTAACGTATCACATTCAATGTTAGCACGTGCTCCTGTTGCTTTACGTCCAAAGTGAACGATTCCGCGGTACGTTACTTTACCACCTTGTTTAGAAATAGATTTCGAAACAATAGTAGAAGAAGTATTTGGAGCTAAATGCATCATTTTAGCACCAGCATCTTGGTGTTGTCCTTTACCAGCGATAGCGATAGAAAGTGTCATTCCACGTGCGCCTTCACCTTTAAGGATAACTGCTGGATATTTCATTGTAAGCTTAGAACCAATGTTACCATCAATCCATTCCATCGTTGCGTTAGCATCACAAACAGCACGTTTTGTAACTAAGTTATATACGTTGTTTGCCCAGTTTTGGATAGTAGTGTAACGGCAATAAGCATCTTTTTTGATGATAATTTCAACTACTGCACTGTGAAGTGAGTTAGTTGTGTAAACAGGAGCCGTACATCCTTCAACGTAATGTACAGAAGCACCTTCATCAACAATGATTAGTGTACGTTCGAATTGACCCATATTTTCTGAGTTAATACGGAAGTATGCTTGAAGTGGAGTATCCACTTTTATGCCTGGTGGTACATAGATAAATGATCCACCTGACCATACTGCTGAGTTAAGGGCAGAAAATTTGTTGTCAGAAGAAGGGATTACTGTACCAAAGTGTTTTCTGAAAAGATCTTCGTTTTCACGAAGTGCAGAGTCAGTATCTTTAAATACGATTCCCAGGTCTTCGAGCTCTTGCTTCATGTTATGGTAAACAACCTCAGATTCATACTGTGCAGAAACACCAGCAAGGTATTTTTGTTCTGCTTCAGGGATACCTAATTTATCAAAAGTTGCTTTGATTTCTTCTGGTACTTCATCCCAAGATTTTTCAGTTTGTTCAGATGGTTTTACATAATATGTGATTTCATCGAAATTTAATGGCTCTAGATCTCCGCCCCATTGTGGCATTGCTTTAGAGTAGAAAATTTCTAATGCTTTTAATCGATAGTCTAACATCCATTGTGGTTCATTCTTCATACGGGAAATTTCTTCAACGATTTCTTTCGTTAAACCACGTTTTGAACGGAAAATGGATACGTCTTTATCGTGGAAGCCATATTTGTAATCACCAATTTCAGGCATTTTTTTTGCCATCGTATTTCCTCCGTTCTAATTTTATTTCTTTTCTTCTGAAACGCCTTTTTCCATTGCTTTCCATGCAAGAGTTGCACATTTGATACGTGCTGGAAATTTAGATACGCCGTTTAAAGCCTCGATATCTCCGAGGTCAATAGAATCGTCATATTCCTTTCCAAGCATCATATCAGAAAAGATTTGGGAAAGCTTAAGTGCTTCATCTATATTTTTACCTTTGATCGCTTGCGTCATCATAGATGCAGAAGACATAGAAATGGAACATCCTTCACCATCGAATTTTGCGTTTTGTACAACGCCATCCTCCACTTGAATAGTCAAGTGGATACGATCTCCACAGGTAGGGTTATTCATATCTATTGTCAATGCGCCATCCTCAATACTACCTTTATTGCGAGGATTTTTGTAATGATCCATAATAACTTGTCGATATAATTGATCTAAATTAGAAGACATCTCCAAAATACTCCTTAGCAGTGCGTAAGCCGGCAACGAGAAGATCTACATCCGCTTCAGAATTATAAATGTAGAAGCTTGCTCTAGCAGTTGCAGTAGCTTTTAACCACTTCATAAGTGGCTGCGCACAGTGATGTCCTGCACGAATAGCAATACCATTCATATCAAGGACTGTTGCAACATCGTGAGGATGTACTTCATCTAAATTAAAGGTAACAATTCCAGCTCGCTTCAATGGATCTTGAGGTCCGTAGATTGTTAAGCCTTCAATTGTAGACATTTTTTCCATGGCATAGGCAGCAAGCTCATGCTCATGTTTTTCGATTTCGGACAAGCCGATTTCTTCCAGAAAATCTATAGCAGCAGCTAAACCGATTGCTCCAGCAATGATTGGCGTTCCACCTTCAAACTTCCAAGGCAGTTCCTTCCAAGTAGACTCTTGTAAACCTACAAAGTCAATCATCTCTCCGCCAAATTCAATTGGCTCCATTGCATCAAGTAAAGCCTCTTTCCCGTAAAGAACTCCGATACCGGTTGGACCACACATTTTGTGCCCAGAAAAGGCTAGAAAATCACAATCTAACGCTTGTACATCGAGCTTCAAGTGAGGAGCAGCCTGTGCCCCGTCCACTACCATAACAGCTCCATGATCATGTGCGATTTGAGTAATTTCTTTAATAGGATTCATCGTGCCTAATACATTAGAAACGTATACGACAGATACAATCTTAGTCTTATCTGTAATTGTTTCACGAACTTTTTCCAAAGATAATGTACCGTCTTCTTCTAAGTCAATATATTTAAGCGTCGCTCCCGTTATCTTCGCCAATTGCTGCCAAGGAATAATGTTAGAGTGATGCTCCATATACGTGATTACAATTTCGTCGCCTTCTTTTACGTTTGCAAGACCATAGCTTTGTGCCACTGTATTAATTGCAGTAGTAGTACCACGAGTAAAGATAACTTCCTTCGACGATTTAGCATTTATAAATCCACGAACCTTCTCGCGTGCGCCTTCATAGCTTTCCGTTGCACGGTTACCAAGTGTATGCACACCACGGTGAACGTTGGAATTATCAAATTCGTAATACTTCTTAATAGCTTCAATCACTTGAATCGGCTTTTGAGAAGTAGCACCGCTATCTAAATAGACCAGTGGATGACCATTAACTTCTTGATTTAAAATTGGAAAATAGCTTCGAATCTCTTTTGTATTGAGCATTAGCGAACTTTCCTTTCAATTACCTCCGTCAGCTGTTTCTTCACGCCTTCGATTGGTAGTTCATTAACTACTGGTGCAAGGAATCCATGAATTACTAGACGCTCTGCATTTTGTTTAGAAATACCACGACTCATCAAGTAGTACAGCTGAAGTGGGTCAACACGACCAACCGATGCAGCATGACCTGCAGTTACATCGTCTTCGTCGATTAATAAAATCGGGTTAGCATCTCCGCGAGCTTTTTCGCTTAACATAAGAACGCGAGATTCTTGTTCAGCATTAGCTTTTGTAGCGCCAAATTCAATTTTACCAACACCGTTGAAAATAGAAGATGCAGCATCCTTCATAACACCATGTTTAAGGATTTGTCCTTCTGTATGTTTACCCCAGTGAATAACTTTTGTTGTAAAGTTTTGTTTTTGAGTTCCACGACCTACAACAACCATTTTTACATGACCTTCTGAGTTGTCCCCAACTAAATGAGTAACATTTTCAGAAATAGTATCACTATCGTTCATCATTCCAAGAGCCCATTCAATTACAGCATCACGGCTAGTTACTCCACGACGGTTAACATAAGTAGTAAATCCTTCTGCAAGAACATCTACTGTACCGAAAGTAACTTTCGCATTATCCTTCACAATTACTTCAGAAACAATGTTAGCTAAACCGTTTGAATGTTCTACTGTAGACAAATAGTTTTCTACATAAGTCACTGAACTGTTTTCATCCGCCACAAGCAATGTGTGGTTGAATAAAGAAGCAGTTTCGTTGTCATGTAGATAAATAACTTGAACAGGTTCTTCAATTACAACATTTTTCGGTACGTATACAAATACTCCACCGTTTAATAATGCAGCATGAAGTGCAGTTAATTTATGTTCATTAACTTTAACGCCATCTGTCATGAAATATTTTTGTAAAAGCTCGCCATGTTCGCGTGCAGCAGTATAAATATCAGTAATGATTACACCTTGTGCTTTTAAATTATCTGTTACTGATAGGTAAGCAGGTGTATTGTTGTGTTGTATATAAATATTTTTTTGCTCATCTGCATGAACAAGCGCCTTCACTTCTTCAGGAAGTTCATCCAATGAAGAGAATGTAGTGCTTTCTACAGTATGAGCAGGAAATTCAGTGAAATTCCAATTTGTAATTTTAGTTTTGTCTGGTGTTGGCATTGGAAGTGTTTCCACTTGACCTAAAGCAGAAAGACGAAAATCCGTCATCCAGCTTGGTTCTTGGTGACCTTCTGAAAAGGAGCGAATATCCTGTTCGGTTAATGCCAATTTCGTTTCAACCGTCATGTCATGCGTCCCCTTTCTTATGCTTCTTGTCCAACTGTCTCGTCTTCAATTCCTAATTCTTCTTTAATCCAGTCATAACCTTGAGCTTCTAATTTTTGAGCTAGCTCAGGACCGCCAGATTTAACAACGCGACCTTGCATCATTACGTGTACATGGTCTGGAGTGATGTAGTTAAGTAAACGTTGGTAGTGAGTGATGATTAAGCTACCAAAGCCTTCTCCACGCATTTCATTGATTCCTTTAGATACAACTTTAAGTGCATCGATATCTAGACCAGAGTCAATTTCATCTAAAATAGCGAATTTAGGCTTAAGCATCATTAATTGAAGAATCTCGTTACGTTTTTTCTCTCCACCTGAGAATCCTTCATTTAAATAACGTTGTGCCATATCAAGATCCATTTCTAGGAATTCCATCTTGCTGTCTAATTCGCGGATGAATTTCATAAGAGATATTTCATCGCCTTCTTCACGACGAGAATTGATAGCTGAACGCAAGAAGTCTGCATTAGTTACTCCAGTGATTTCACTTGGATATTGCATTGCAAGGAACAAACCAGCTTGAGCACGCTCGTCCACTTCCATTTCTAATACGTCTTCACCATCTAATTCAACCGAACCAGAAGTAACTTCATATTTAGGATGACCCATGATAGCTGAAGCCAAAGTAGACTTACCAGTACCGTTTGGACCCATGATAGCGTGAATTTCATTTGTGTTAAGGGATAAATTAACACCTTTTAAGATCTCTTTACCGTCGATAGCGACGTGTAAATCCTTAATAACTAAAGTCGACATTTAATAACCTCCATTAAGTAACTAGAAATGTATAACCATTCTAATTTATTATCATTCTAATCTTAACTCAAACTGAAGTCCCTTGCAAATCTTTTGAAACACTTTCTTATTGATAATATATAACAATTATAAGAGAAAAATTAGGTTCATCCGCATGGTACTTTATGACACTATCATTTTCAATAAGATAACTCTAATTGAGAATGCATATCACTACGGCGATAGTGTTAACTAAAAAATCCACGCAGCCTAGACTGCATGGATTTTTGTCTTCTATTTAAATTAACCTCGGAAAGCACGAGCATCGAGCTTAGCTGCAAGCTGCATACTTTTTTCGTGATCTGCCTGACGACGTTTCTCAACTTTTGCTCTCAATGTTTGACTATTTCTTAATTCATCGTAACCGAAACCATGTACTCCTCTGAATGCGTGGTCCATCTGTTCTGTATAGGGTAACTCTCCCGAACTGATAATGAATCATTCCTTTCCTTTTTAATGTTTTCTATACTACACTACATACCACCTCATGTTAAGTTCAAACATCCTTTTTATTCTGAAAATTCATTTCGTAAATATTGAATTGATACATATGTCACACGAATCATTTTTTTCATTTCACGTAACATATCGGCGTAAAATGAAAGCCAGTCTCCTATTTTAAATCCCACCCTCATGCGCCTGAGAGGAATAAGCTTCTAGCTGATCGTTTTCGATAATTGGAAACTTATTTAATTGGTAATAATTTAGGTGAAATTAAAAAGGGGAGAAATGAATCATTTTAAAAAAGTTTTGTGCAGGGAAGTTAATTTTTCTTTTTATACTGTGTAGTTTTATATTTTCCTAATTTTAAGAGGTTGGCTTTCCTTAATAGCCTCTTCACTTCATAACGGCTGTCCAAGAGTAAAAATTGTCTACAAGCTTTATTGGTCAGAATGTCATCATATAGCCAAAAATAATGCTGAAGTGATTTTAGAGAAGCATATTTGTCAGCATACTGACAGCTTGTACAATACCAAATATTTTTAATTTTATTCATACCTACCTGTCCACAGCCTTCACAAGCTACGCCTGAGATTAAATCACTTACTTCTATTGAATAATGTTTCGTTAATGGAAAAAATTCAAATGGGGAATCATGCTTTAAAATCAGATTTTTTACCTGATTCAGTTTAGAAACGGATACTATAGTAGATTTATTTTGGAGATTTCGAAGGAATGAATAGACCTCATTCTTATAAAGAATGGTCGTATCATTGTTTGTAGTTTTAACATGGCTATTTTTAGAGGCAAAAACAATAGCGCCAAAGACTGGTATCGTAAGATTATGATGTGTAAAGAAATTAGACAATAAATAGGAATACTCATTTAACTGATTAACGGGGCAAGGGTACTTTTTAATCTCGCCATTATCTTTGGTTTGTATTATCTGAGAAGGATTCACTTTAAATTCGAGCAATCCAATAATGTTTTTTATTTCAAGAATAACTGCACCAAAAGGGGTTAGTAATAGAAAATCAATTTCAAATAACTTTTCCGTACGCAGCATTACCTTATGTAATAAAAAATAATTATAAGGTAAACGCATCCTCTCCAATTCTCTATAAACCATTTCCTCGCCATAGTCACCTGCCATCGTTGTCTGTATTTCTGTGGCTAGCTTGGGATAAAACGGGTGCTTCGAAGGTAGTCGATTCAATAATAATCTCATTGCTTTCAGTTGTTCCGATTTCGCATATTTTTTGATAATCAATAGTCATCACCTCAATTTTAGATTAGCAAAATTAAGTTAAGAAAGATACCATTAATTTGGTAATTAAACCTATTTGTGATGAAACATTTAAGAGAGTATATGTAGGTTTTTATGAGTTTGATTGAGGGATTAGTTTCAACTGGTTTATGGGCTCTTTTAAACCCTTTATGGGACACTTTTCACTAGTTTACGGGCGGGTCTCACGCTTATGGGCGCTTTTCTTTCATTTATGGGTCAGTTTCAACTAGTTTATGGGCGCTTTCAAACCCTTTATGGGACACTTTGCACTAGTTTATGGGCGATTCTCACGCTTATGGGCACTTTTCTTTCATTTATGGGTCAGTTTCAACTGGTTTATGGGCGCTTTCCACCCCTTTATGGGACACTTCCCGCTAGTTTATGGGCGGGTCTCACGTTTATGGGCACTTTTCTTTCATTTATGGGTCAGTTTCAACTGGTTTATGGATTAAGTCCGTATAATTGTGTAAAAAGTAAAAGGGTCAAATTAATCCCTCTTGGGTACAATGTTTTCAACGACGATAAACAATGTGGAGGAATTAAGATGACCCAATTAAAGTTTAACCTAGATATGGATATTTTAAAAGACTCGGTATTAAATTCGAATATGGAGGCTTTGATAAAATCTACTATCGTTATTGTACTGAATGAATTTATGGAAAAAGAACGAGATGAGCACTTACAAGTGGCTGCTTATGAGCGTTCGGGAGAACGTCGTGATTACCGGAATGGTTATTATGAACGCGATTTGACTATGAGTATCGGAAAGATTACATTGCGTGTTCCTAGAACACGTGAAGGTGATTTTTCACCAACCGTCTTTGAACGATATGCTCGTTGTGATCAAGCGCTAGTTTTATCTATGCTTGA
>NZ_JAMAWN010000023.1:0-63985 GCF_023713305.1 Psychrobacillus sp. MER TA 171
TGATGTCATCAACAGATTGACACTCTCTAGCTAAATCCTTGATTCTCATATTTTCGTAATTTTGCATAATGATCATCTCCTATAGGAAAGTTATGGTCATTTACACAAAATTTTATACGTTCTCGCGATTCCCACGTTTACGGGCGCTTTGCTTTGATTTATGGGACACTCCTAACCTGTTTATGGGCGCTTTCCTACACTTTATGGGACACTTTCCATCAACCTATGGGCGATTCCCACGTTTACGGGCGCTTTTCTTTGATTTATGGGTCACTTCCATCCTGTTTATGGGCGCTTTCCATACTCTTTATGGGACACTTTCCGCCTGCCTACGGGCGATTCACACCTTTACGGGCGCTTTTCTTTGATTTATGGGACACTTCGAACCTGTTTATGGGCGCTTTCCATACTCTTTATGGGACACTTTCCATCAACCTATGGGCGATTCCCACGTTTACGGGCGCTTTTCTTTGATTTATGGGTCACTTCTAACCTGTTTATGGGCGCTTTCCATACTCTTTATGTGGTACTCCAACCTACTTACTCCATACTTTGTTTCTCCAATAAAAAAACTGCAAACCACTCAATTTACTTGAGTGTATTTGCAGTTTTTTATTTCAACAATTAGATTTTACTCATTCGCAAAGTTAGTTCTGACACTACTAACACGGCTACTGGTACTAAGTATGTGATAGGAGAATTTCCGCCTTGGATTAGAACACCTATCAAAACAGCCACTGCTTGAATGAACTGAAGGATTCTAATCAAACGCGCAACTGATTGCTTTCTTGCGTCCTTTTCAATAGGAAACAAAAGATCCATTCTAAATTCATATCCTGACAATAGTGCATGCTTAATCTGAATAACTGTAGCAAAGGAAAGGGCAGCGGCAAATATGATGGATACGATTGGGAACGGAATGAATATAGCTCCGATGATCGCAAGTCCAGTTAAACGCAGCCACAAATAGAAAAAGTCATTCGTTCGGATGAAAGTCCTCATAACTAAGTAAAGCTGAGTATTTTTTTGTCCATATCTCGCCAGCTTATAAAATACATCCAACCATTTTCTTCTTTTGGTTGCTCCACGAATATGTGGAACATCGGTAAAGTAATTAGCAAATCGGTAAAATCTCATCATACGAGATTGCTCAACTACAATAAAGTGCTCAAATGGAAATGGAACTTCTTTTTTCTTTTTCACCCATGCCATTGTATAAATAAATTGTACAATAGCCACTAAAATCACAAATAAATAGCTTCCATTCAATAGGAAATACAGTGCTACTAATACAAGTAGAAAGCGTAGAAAACGGTCTCCCCATACACCTCTTCCATTAGCAGCCCATCGGAAGTTGAACTCCGTATGGATGCTCCAATACTTTAACACTAATAAAAATAGCAATAGAGCAATAATTTCTTCTCTTGTACTGCCAGCTACTCTTGTAAGTAAAGGAATTGCCACAACATATGCAGCCAAAGTGACTACGATTGAAGAGAAATAGGTCCAACGAAGTGCCAGTCGTAGATATTCCCCTAACTTTGTTTCTAACGGCAAAAAATACACACTGTCTGCATTTTTTAACAGAGTAACAGGTGTGCTTAATGTAACTAAGATACTTAAGATAAACGCAACTACCAAATATGCGGGAAAATCCTTAGGAGCTGTGTTTAGCCATCCACTATACGTATAGCCTAGCGCGCCAATCGCAAATACGATAACAATAGCCAAATGACCAGAAACAATAAATTTCATATATTTCTGGAGCTCATTTATATAGAAGACAAATCGCTTACTCCATACTTCACGCAAATTATTCATCTTGTTGTTCCTTTGTCATTTCGATGTAAAGATCATCTAATGTAGCATATGGCATGTTAAATGCTGCTCGTAAGTCCGTCATCGTTCCTTGTGCACGAATTTTCCCATTATGCAAAAGAAGTATGCGATCACAATATCGTTCAGCTGTTGATAGAATATGTGTCGACATGAGGACAGAAGCCCCCTCATCCTTTCTTGCTTTCATCTGATCCAGTAGTGATTGAATACCTAAAGGGTCCAGACCTACAAACGGTTCATCAATAATGTATAGGGATGGACTCACTAAAAATGCACACATAATCATCACTTTTTGACGCATTCCCTTAGAAAAATGAGTTGGAAACCAGTTTAATCGTTTTTCCATACGAAACTCTTTTAATAGGGAAGTTTTTCTTGCCTCAAATACATCCTTGTCCAAATTGTAGGCCATAGCCGTAAGCTCTAAATGTTCATTTAACGTTAACTCGTCATATAATACCGGCGTTTCTGGTATATAAGAAAAAGAAGAGCGATATAGTGCTGGGTCGTCCTTTAACGTCTTTCCGTTTAGTAGAATTTCCCCTTTTGCGGCATTCATTGTTCCAATAATATGCTTGATCGTTGTACTTTTCCCAGCACCATTCAGCCCGATTAAACCTACAAGCTCTCCTTTACCAATAGAAAAGTCCAAATCATGCAATACAGGCTTTCTTGTATATCCACCTGTTACATTTTTTACTTCTAGTACAGTCATTTCTACACCTCACTTCTTCTTAATTATAATTTTACCAAAGCCTGCCTTAAAAATCTTCTGTCATTTCATTTCTATCTCTCAAATTGTTAAAAAGAAAAACAAACTTGTCCTATTATATGTTAAACTCATCCTAATAATGAATAGGAGGTTTTTTCATGAGTAACTGTATTTTTTGTAAAATAATCGATGGCTCTATCCCTAGTGCTAAAATTTATGAGGATGAACATGTGTATGCTTTTATGGATATTATGCCTCTGACAAAGGGACATACGTTAATCATTCCTAAATCCCACAAGGAAAATGTATATGACTTAAGCGAAGAAGAGGCTAGCAATTTATTTAAGGTAGTTCCAAAAATTGCGTCTGCATTAAAGGATACGTTTGGACCTGTTGGGATGAACCTATTAAATAATAACGGTGCCCCTGCCGGACAAAGCGTTTTCCATTTTCATTTGCATTTTATCCCTCGTTACGATCAAACCGATGGACTGAAGCTCAGTTGGAATACGAAGGAAAAAACCTATTCATCCGAAATGATTCAGGACTTGGCAAAAGAACTGTCAAATAAATTATCAGCCAACTAATTGCTTTTAAAAGGAAAAAGATTTACAATCAATAATAAGTTTCTTGCTAACGATCATGAGGATACGTTAGGAGAACTAAATAGCCTGAGAAAAGTTGAGGAGAGATGAGAAATGAATACGAAAAATCTTGTACTAATGTCTTTACTAGTTGGTGTAGGAGCAGTGCTTTACATTATTATTCCCGGCATTAACGGGGGTATGAAGCCAGACTTTATGTTGACCATGATGTTTATTGGAATACTATTATTTCCCGAGGTCAAAAGTGTATTTTTACTAGGGTTCTCCACAGGAATAATTTCAGGATTATTTTCGACCTTCCCTGGTGGCTTTGTTCCAAATATAATAGATAAGACAATCACTGCATTTGTTTTCTTTGGTCTAGTTATTATTTTAAACAAATTAGCTAACAAATTGGCCGTAGCAGTCGTTTTAACTTGCGTTGGCACTCTAATATCAGGAACTGTTTTCCTATCCACCGCTATTTTCATATTTAATGCGGGAGCAGTATTTACAGAACTCTTCCTAATAGTCGTTTTACCAGCAATACTTATAAATGGCATAGCATTTTTTATCATTTATCCCATTGTCGTAAAACTTGTGAA
Organism: Psychrobacillus sp. MER TA 171; assembly: GCF_023713305.1. NCBI lineage: Bacteria > Bacillati > Bacillota > Bacilli > Caryophanales > Bacillaceae > Psychrobacillus > Psychrobacillus sp. MER TA 171. The sequence continues at coordinate 3,741 of NZ_JAMAWN010000023.1, forward strand.
ACGCTCTAATTTTAATACTGCACTTACCATTTAAATTATAAAAAGCTTTCCTTTTATGAGGAAAGCTTTTTTTGTATTGAATATTATGTTTTAATAATGGAAAGGAAAGGAATAATATATACATATAAGGAGTGATTTGCATGAAAGTATCACAATTATTAATTGGTGTAGCTCTTGGAGCATTAACAGGTGCGACTACTGTACTTTTATCCACCCCTAAAAGTGGTCCAGAAGTTAGGGAAAATATTAAAGCGGTATCTGCTGACTACAAAGACAAGCTTTCCGATATTAACGATCAGCTACGAAAAGTGAAGGTATCGATACAAAGCTTAAAGGCAGAATCACAGGTTATGATTCCACGAACAGTCAAAGATGTGAAAGAAAGCGTTGAAAAGTGGCAAAGCGACACAGCCCCTCTCCAACAACAATTACAAAATGAGATTTCATCCATTCAAACAGCTATTGATGAGCTTGAACAAGCACTTCCTAAGAAAAAAGAAGTTATAGTTACTAACTAACCACCAGTATGCGTTTAGTCTTTTAGATTAAAGGCATACTTTTTTTTAAACCTATAGATTTTTGAATGTTTCAATTATTCTAAAATATATCTATATGAATAGCTTGCTAGACTAACTATAGGTGTCTATACTTATCGATATAGGAAATTTTGTCTAACTGGACTAATGTTGAAATAAAATAAATTATTATAAAATTAATAATATTTTCAAATATTTTATTTCAATTTTCTTACTTTATTGCTATAATGTGTTAAGATTATATACCAGAAAGAAGGCATACGAGATGACTGATCAATTTTATACGATGAAGGAAGCAATGCTATATAGTCAGCGAATCGCTCAACTTTCCAAGGCTCTTTGGAAGGCAGTGGAAAAAGATTGGCAAACATGGATTAAGCCCTATGACCTTAATATTAATGAACACCATATTTTATGGATATCCTATCATTTAAAAGGTGCGACCATTTCAGATGTAGCTAAATTTGGAGTTATGCATGTTTCTACAGCCTTTAATTTCTCTAAGAAACTCGAGGAGCGTGGATTGCTTTCTTTCTCTAAACGAGACACAGACAAGCGCAACACTTATGTAGACGTTACGGAAAAAGGTCAACTACTTTTAGAGGAAATGTATGAGAATTACCACCAAACTCCTCATTCTGTTATTGAAGGGTCTCGTCCAATGAAAGATTTGTACGGCAGGTTTCCAGACTTCATGGATGTTATGGCAGTTATTCGCAATATTTATGGTGACGACTTCATGGAAATATTCGAGCGTTCTATTCAAAATATTGATGAGTCTTTCACAAAGGCAGAATAGCGTCATATCAGCAATGTAAGCGTTCTATAAATCTTTACAATTAATAAGCTTGTATTTTATATAGAAACATCGTATTGTATGTATCTGAAATATATTTTACTATATAGGAGATGCATCAATCTTGCATTGTTGGAAAACTATTAATGTCAAAAAACAATATGGTATGGAACGGCTATTTTTCCTATCTTCCATACTAGTTATGTCCGTTTTTTCAATTGTCTATGCTTTACAAGAAACTATTAATGACTCACATAAATCTGATGACTTCTTTTGGCTATTTGCGATTGGTATGATAATGGTATATCCACTTCACAAGTTGTTTCATTTTCTTCCGTTATTTACGATTCGTGATCATATAAAAGTAACTCTTAACAGACGTTATGGTTTTCTTCCGATAGTTTCCATAAAAGTCTGTGAACCAATAAATAAATATCAGTTTATATTTTCGTTGCTTTCACCTTTTATTTTTATAAACGCTGCTATTCTAATAGGTGCTCTTGTGGCGCCACATTTTGCCCATTATTTCATTATGCTATTAGCCTATCATTGCGGTATGTGCCTGATAGATTTGATCTATGTAAAGAATTTAAGTAAATCACCTAGAAGTGCTTTTGTCGAAGAAACAGACGCTGGTTATCAAATTTTAATCGTCGCTTCCCATCATTAGTAATATGTTACACTTGTAACTAATACCCCTAATTTGATATGCTTAGTGTACATGAAGGGAGTTTAGACATGATCATATTTACTTTAGTTCTATTCTCAGCATTTTACTTGCTACAAATTAATCGAATGACATATGCACTTGTGATGTCAAAAGAAATCCCAGAAGAAAAACATCCTAAGATTTTTAGAACCATTAATATATTAATTACGATTCTTCTTGTATCTTTCTATGTTGAGTTAGTTTACGCAGTTTAATAGAAAAATTGACCCAAATCATTTATATGATTGGGTCATTTCTTTTATTAGCCATACAGTGACTAAGAACACCTAAGTGTCCTTAGTCATTGATTACGTTAGTAGATGAAAGCAGCGCCAACGATAATCAAAAGAATAAACAGAACTACCAATAAAGCAAAACCTGAACCAGCACCAGCACCAGAGCCACCGCCGTAGTTGTATTGTCCACCCATTTAGAACACCTCCTCTTTCTAATTTATCTTATGCGGTGGTTTCCAAATATGGTGGGCAAATGCACGGGAACCATTTTTGTTTTTATTTCGTTTATGGTATAGTTACAGTTGCAGCAAGATGAAGTTAGGAGAGATTTTTATGAAAAAAACAGTTTTATCATTAACATTAGCAGCATCTGTTCTTGCATTAGGGGCTTGTAATGACAATGAATCTGCAGATAGCAGTAAAGTAATTGCATCCTCTAAAGTAGGCGACATTACACAAAATGATTTATATGAAGAAATGAAGGCTTCTATTGGAGATCAAGCTTTTCAACTTCTTATGATTGAAAAAGTATTAGACTCTAAGTACGATGTTACCGACAAACAAGTAGATGCTCAGCTAAAAGCAGATAAAGAACAACTTGGGGAAAACTTTGAAACATTGCTTGCACAACAAGGATACACAGAAGAATCCTACAAAAAGTATTTACGTCTTAACCTTCTACAAGAAGCTGCTCTTATTGAAGATGTAGAAGTTTCAGAAGATGAAATTAAGGCTGAATATGAAAATACGAAAAATGAAATTAATGCACGCCACGTGCTTGTAGAGGATGAAGAAACGGCTAAGAAAGTTAAAGCTGAATTAGAATCCGGAAAAGATTTTGCGGAAGTGGCAAAAGCTTATTCTACAGAACCAGCTGCACAACAAAGTGGTGGAGAATTAGGTTGGTTTGGTAAAGGTGCAATGGCTGCAGAATTTGAAGAAGCTGCATTTGCCTTAGAGCCTAACGTAATCAGTGAGCCAGTTCAATCTAGCTTTGGATTCCACGTTATCGAAGTTACGGACAAGCGTGAAGTTAAAGAGTCATATGATGACAAAAAAGCAGAGTTAGAGAAAAACTTGAAACTTGAAAAAGCAGATCAAGCTGCATTACTACCTAAAATTTCTAAATTGTTAAAAGATGCTAAAGTTGACATCAAAGATAAAGATTTAGAAAAAGCGTTGGATGAATTTTTAGCTGCAGGAGACGCTGCAGGTTCTACAGAGCAACCAGCAACTGAAGAAGATGCAACAACTGAAGAAACTGAAAAATAATTAGATATCGTTTTGATAAAAGAGACCGCAACTTTATAGTTGCGGTCTCCTTTTATCTTTTAGCTGGACATATAAAAAACCGTAAAGGTCTACTTAACCTTTACGGTTTTTCTAGCTATTCAAAAGTAGGTTTATAGAAGGAACGATTTTCTAATGGGAATAGACGCTCAGTGAATTCACCTGGATTTGTTTTTGCTAAAGCACGATTAAGCATATTCATCTTGGCATCGATATTATCAATATAGTGCAAGATCTCCGCTTCACGCACCATTGGACGCTTAGGACTGCCCCACTCTTCTTTACCATGATGTGAAAGCACCATATGCTGAAGGAGCATTATTTCTTCGCCTTCAATTTGAAGCTCTTCCGCTGCCTTTGATATTTCATTTACCATTATCGTAATATGCCCTAGAAGGTTACCTTCAATTGTATACGTAGTAGCGACAGGACCAGAAAGCTCTAAAACCTTCCCAATATCATGTAAGATGATCCCGGCATACAAAAGATCCTTGTTTAAAGTCGGATACAGCTCGCAAAGCGATTTCCCTAGCTTAAGCATGGAAACAACATGATCGATTAAACCAGAAGCATAATCATGATGATTTTTAGTAGCAGCTGGATATGTCATAAATGCAGTTTGATGCTTTTTCATTAAATGACGTGTTACTCGTTGTATCACAGGGTTTTTCATCTCGAAGAAAAATTGAAGTAACTCCTCCATCAATTCTTCTTTTGACTTTTCTGCTGATGGGACTAAGTCATTAATAGATATCGTCTCGTCTGATTTCACAGGTCGGATACTTTTTACTCGTAGCTGGAATTTCCCGCGATAGTCTTGGATTTCTCCACCGACACGCACTATTTGACTAGCTGCGTATTGCTTTTCATGCTCCTCATTCGTATCCCATAGCTTCGCTTCAATATCTCCACTTTTATCCTGCAATATTAGTGACATAAACGGTTTTCCAACGGTAGTGATACCTTTAGTTGATTGTTTAATCAGTAAGAAATGATCGACAGGATCTCCTACTCGTAGTTGTGTAATTCCCTTCATCTCAAAACCCCTCCACTTCCAACTTGTAATGTCGCTACATCTATTATATGAGCCTCATTCCAACTAAGACGCATATGCTCATGACACGTAAAATATAGTAATTGATGTTCATTTTGTAGCTCTTTCATTAATTGTACCACTTGTTTTAAGCGGTTTCGATCGAAATGTACAAATGGATCATCTAGAATAATAGGAAAAGCTACCCTATTCTTTAAGGAAACGGCTAATGCAATCCTTAATGCAATATATGCCTGCTCCTTCGTGGCCTGACTTAGCTCTGCTATTCGAAATCGTTCTCCACTAGGTTTAACGGCCTCGAATAATCCCTCGGGTGTAAACTCTAACAGCTCGTAAGATTCGTCCGTTAAGATCCTAAAATAGCTTTTGGCTTTATCAAGTACGTCTGGCAGCCGTTCTTCTTTTAACTGCAATACTGTCTGCTTGATTGCTTCTGTTACCGTTTTATAAGCAGCCCATTTTTTTACTAACTCATACAGCTCTGATTTTTTCTCTTCTAATTGCTGTAGCTTTTGACTTTGTTCCTCATTCTCGAGTAAGCGACTCGTTTCATAAAGTAAGGTTGCTTTTTCTTCTAAAAGAATTTGACTTTTTTCTTTCATCGCCTCTAAAGTTTCTCTTGCTGTTACTTCAAAGCCTTCTTCAAAATCATTTATGTTTACTTTTCGATCGCCTAATTGCATTCTTACATGCTCTAATTCTTTTTCTAGCGCTGCTCTAGCTTGCGAAACTACATGTGCTTGGTAAAAATCACTTTCTGTTGAAACTCCCACCTCCATAAACAGCGTAGTAATCTGCTGTTCCTGAGCACTTAATAACAATTCTAGCTCATTTAACTTTTCTTGAAGCTTTGTTATTTTACTAAGAGTAGTCTGCTCTTCTTCAAGCCGTTTCTTTTCTTTCAAATAAATTTCTCGGAGCTGATGAAATAAAATATCTTCTACTAACTGGGATTTCACTAAGGACTGTGCTCTGCGTTCCAAGTCCCTTAAATTTCTACTGACTTCCTCGAGCTTACCTTCCATCTGGTCAAGTTGGATTTGTTGATTTTGAATAAGTCTTAACCGGGTAAATAACTCAGGCAGTAGGCTTGGGGATAATTCCTCATCAATTTGATAAGTTCTTAAAAAGGCATAAATTTTACGCTTACATTCCTTCTTTTGGTGTTCAATTTCTGAGATAACACCTTCTAGACGCATGATTTGATCCTTAAGACTTTTTAATTCGTCCTCTAATAAATCTGTATATTGCTGAGCCTCATTATCTTTTTGAAGACCTTTGATGAGCAAGGTAAATCCGCCGTATACCCCAGCACTTATAATTACAGTAAGGAGCGCAATTAGCCAATTGGAGGCAAGAAAACTAAAGATTAACCCAACTATCAATACAAATCCTACTAGTGAGAACAGAATACCTTTTGTGTTACTTTGACCCTTAGATGAATTACGTGAACGTTTAGATTCACGTAGCCGTTTTTCTAGCTGCTCGACATCCTGCATTTTCAGGTTTAGCAAACGTTCTTCTTGTTGAAATTGCTGATTAAGCTGCTCTTGTTGGTTAAGCATCGTCACCAGCCGGTCCTCCTGCTGGATTGATACATCAGCCGTCACTATATCATTCAAGCTGCTTTCCCAATCAATTCCAACTAGGCTAAGCTCTTGCATTTGCTGCTGGAGAGTTTTACTATGCTCCTCTTCTAACTGGACTCGTTTTGCACGTAATTGATGCCATTGGGATTCCTGGCTTAAAAAGCCTTGGATTTCCTCTAGATTTTCTGAAGCTATTGCTTCACTACTATGGGCAATTGACTGCAGCTCCTGCTTAAATTGTTCTACCGCTATTTGAGTATTGGTCTGCTTGTCCTTAACAGCCTCATATCGTCGAAGACCTTCCGGAGGAAATGAATGACTTGGTAGCTTATCCAATTTCTCTAAAAGCTCATTTTCCGCTATTTTTAACGGTTTTAATTGCTTCCAATGTGAATAACTTTGAAGTTGGTCCGCTAGCTCTTTCTCACGTCCTACCGATTCTTTTAAGATACTTTCAATCTCATTTAAACGCTGGATGGAGGGCTCGTACTTTTCCACTTGGTCCATTTGTGCCTTCCAAGCAGTTTCAAGCTGTCGTATCTCCTCCATTTTTTGATTGATGAAGGGCTTTCGTCCAGTAGGCTTATATAGCTCTCCCATTTCTTTTGCAAACTGCATTTCAACGCTAGATAACGTGTCCATTCCTGTAGTTCCAGAAGAAAGTAAAGTACGTGTCAGCTCTTCCTCCGTCATTTTTTCAAACCCTTGTAGCTGAAGTAAAGAAAATGAAAAGATTGCCTCATAGTCAGCTCGACTATAAGCATTCAATATTGTCGCAAGCTCCTTTTCTCCTCCACGAGTCCCATCCTCAAAATATAAGGTAACATCTCCACTTGCCTTCCCTTTTACTCTCTCGATGAAAACTCTACTGGCATCGTCCATTAGAATTTGTATTTTACCTCCGTAGGTGGCATTACTTCTAGGCTCATATCTTAACAGCTGTGAATTTCGTTGTGGGAAGCCAAAAAGGATGTGAAGTATAAATTGCTGAATCGTGGACTTCCCTGCTTCATTTTCTCCATAGAATACGTTAATCCCATCATGTACATTAACTTCTAGATTTTCATGCTTTCCAAAGCCATATATGTGGAGCTTTTCTATTTTCATACCCTCTACACTCCCCTCGATACAGCCTTGTTCAGTAATTGTTTTGATTCTTCTTTGACCTCTTCAATGAAATGCTCGTCAATGCTTGGTAGATATCGACTACCTTTTGGATGCTGATACAATTCTTTTACGGCAAGCTTCCACTCGGCAGAATCCCACCCTTCCCATATTTCCGAAAGTATAAGTGCTTCGTTTAACTGACTAGCTGGTAGGTTAATAGTTAAATCCTTGAGGAGAATAAATGGATTATGCTTGTCTAGAGATTCCTGAAAAATAGCTAGCCACTCCTCCTTCGATGAGGCATCAAGCATTTCAAAAGTTTCCTCTGAGATATCGGAAAGCGTAAGTTCTATTATGGCATTTCCATTCTTTTCAACGTAATCTTTCAACTCCTGCTCTACAAGGCTTATCAATTCATTGGCATGGATTATATGCTTGCAGGAAACCTCTAACTGTTCGTATATAAACATGCTACATGGAACAAATTGTAGGTTCGTTTTATCTTTGGAGAGAGTTACCTCATAAAAACCTTTCTTACCTCTTTCATTTCGATGGCGGCTTTGAATATTACCTGGATAAACAATAGCAGGATCCATATGTAATACCTGTCGCTTATGTATATGTCCAAGCGCCCAGTAGTCATACCCCTTCCCGATCAAATCACTTTGACGAAACGGAGCATACACATCATGGTCTTTGTCTCCCTCTACGCTCCCATGTAGCATTCCGATATGGTAGCCCTGGCCACTGGCATTCGGATAATAGGAATGCATCGCCTCTCGAATATGGCGCTCCTTATAGCTAAAGCCGGAAATATGAACTTGATTTCCTTGGACAGCAATCGTTTTAGTCTCTACGTCCTGGCCAAACACCTGTACATTGTCAGGTAACTGGAAACGCACCCAGTTGCCACTCAAATGATCATGATTCCCATGACAAATAAAAACTGGTATCCCGACTTCTCGAAGAGCTTCCATTCCCCTTTGAAATAAATGCTGGGCTCTCAAGCTCCGATTTTCACCATCATATATATCTCCTGCTATTAGTACAAAGTCTGGCTTAGTCGTAACTGCATACTGAATCATATTTTCAAAGGCATGAAACGTGCTTTCTCTGATTTCCTGCCATCTATTTTTAGGGATAGATGAAAGACCTTTAAAGGGACTGTCCAAATGTAAATCTGCCACATGTAAAAAACGAATAGCTGCCATCCTACTACACCTCACTAAAAATAGAATATTTGTTCTTATTTTATCATATAAAAAAGGCTATACACAAATAAATGTGCGATAGCCCTACTTTTATTTCTTTTCCAATTGTATTTGTACAAGAGATGATACTAACCCAGTTATCCCTGCTGTTAACCCCGCCGGCAGGCTAAAGAGGAAGTAATACCATTGCCCTGTATATATGGAAACTCCTAAGAAAATTAATGGCATTCCGATTAAAGCAAATAAGGATGCCACTAGTGCCCATTTAGCTTTGGTCATGATTTATTCCTCCTCTTAGTTATTTTTATCTGCTACTGCAGCCCCTACCCCATAAGAGACTATGTGTATAACCCAAAGACCGGTCATTACAAAAAATGCAAGTCCTGGCCCCTCTACAATGATAATAATCATCCATGCTACTAATATTGCAGCAGTTGTGACTTTCCAGGAAAAAGATCTTGCTGTTGAATGTACTTGATTGTACCTTTCATCAAACAGTCTTTTTTTCTTTCCGATTCTACGAAAAACAAAAAACGTAATCCCCATAATTACTATCGCCGTTGGTATCCCAATTAAAAACGTGAACCAATCAAATTCTGCATTCATTTAATCGTCCCCCTCGTAAATGAAAATGTCTTCTATATAACATTTGAATAACCTGGAAAGCTTAAAAGCCAATTGAATAGATGGATTATACTTTCCTTTTTCTAAAGAAATGATAGTCTGCCGAGACACCTCTAGTTTTTCTGATAATTCATCCTGCGTCAACCCTAGTTCCATTCGCTTATCCCGAACATAATTTTTCACCGGTACCCTCCCTTTTGTAAAGCTAACTTTACGTAAAGTATACTTTACTTTCCGAAGCAATGTCAAGCTGACTTTACTTTTATTTTTTAATTTTTGTTGTATAATGAATTTTAAGAATACATAAGGGGTGTATGATATATGAAAGCATATAAATTCACAGCATTTGAACCAACAGGGGAACTGATCATTGAGGAAACATGGAATTACGAAAACGACGAAGCAGCAAAAAAACAAGGCGAGGAAGCAATTAACGAAAAAGGCTATGGCAATAAAACACATCGCCTTGTTAATAGCTCCGGCAAGCTAATATTGTTTCATGTGTAATATAAAAAGGGACTTAGCACCGCTATAATTAACGGGCTAAGTCCTTTTTTATTGTTCAATCCAATTCCATGGTTTGATCTCTCCAAGCTTTGCGTTATGGATTCCTTCTATTTCCTTCAGTTTCAACAGTTCCTTCACTGGTCCTGTTACAACTGCTCCATATACTTGAAATCCTTCTTTTTGAAGATAGTCATATCTCTCTTGAAGGTAAGCTGTTCCTAGTAATGTTTCCGCAAGGTTTCTATCTTCTTCGATCATTTTCCCCATATTTTTAAGCATGATTTCTTGGCTTTCTTTGACTGTTTCGGTGTTTAAATTAGTGGTCGAATATGTGATGTTAAAGTCTTCATCTACATGTTTAAATCCAGCTAACCCCCAAGGTTTTGCTAATGTTATATCGTTTTCACTGCCACTCCAGCCACCTTCAGTGAAGTTCTTTAACTCCCCCATATAAACTGGCATCCAAAGTACATCTACTTGATAATTGGAAACCAATTCTAGTAACTCCTCTGGAGAGTAATACCTGTTCGTTGAAAAGGCTAGTTGCGCAACATTTCCTTCATGGATGTGCACTAATTGGTTCCAAACATCCGGCGTCTCGGTTTCGTCTAGTTTTTCATTCGTTACAGGATTATAGGGTAAAGAAAATGAAAATTTATTGTCTGTGTTATAGGGAAAATATTCATCAACGGTTATAGCGGTATAAGAGTCTATAAGAGGTTTATTTAAGCTAAACTTTGTTACGGCAAACTCCTCTTTCCCTATTATTTTAATTAAAGGAAATTCAATCTTTTGTGTTAAAAATGGATTAATTTCATTCGTACCATCGAAAAAAATACTGGAGGTATAACCCGGATAGGTCCAATCAACCGCTAGTTTCTGATAAAATTCATTACGCTTACCTACATTGGTAGCATCATAAATAATTGAAACGCTTATCATATAAATGGCATATACAAGAACAATTCCTAAAAGTACACGAATCACATTAAAAGATAACTTCCATGAAAAACGTTTTTTATGCTTTTGTACAATTGCTTTTGCTTTATCATCATTCCATTCCATCTTTTCCACTCCTATCAAAATCCTTACCAAGTCGCTCTGCCAATTGTTTAAATCGTTGTCGTGCCCTATGTATCGTTACTTTGACTTGGTCTATCGTAATCTCTAGCGTATTTGCAATCTCCTCATAAGAAAATTCCTCAAATTCTCTTAAATACAAAATGGTTCGGTAATTTTCTGGGAGCAGGAGGGATACATCCTTGATCTCATGGGAGCTTTCCTGAGTTAATAAATCCTCTTCCGGTATCCCATAAGGACTTACATATTCCTCTGAATTGGAGAGATAGTCATAGAGGGGAACCCACCTCCACCTCTTTCGCTTTCGCCATTCATCCATATATGTATTTCTAGCTACCTTATATAGCCAGCTTTTCACCTGTCCCCCCTCATATAAATCAAGGGAGAGTGTCGCTCTATAAAAGGTCTCCTGTACAAGCTCTTCTGCAATAGTATCTGAACCGGTTAGTTTAAGTAAATAAAAGTAGAGAGGCTTCGCATACGCCAAATAGACTGTTTCTAAATCATCTTGCCTTTGCTTCTTCATACCCTGCCTCCCTTCTAACCTAAAACGTTTGGATCTCTATATTGTTACAGTTTAAATTAAATTTTTGGGAAAATATATAGGAGGAGTAATGGGGAGAGCCACCTTTGTGGGGGGTGGCTTGTTGGTTTATGGGCGCTTTTTATTGATTTACGGGCGTTTTTCTGTTGGTTATGGGACGCTTTGCATGAGGTTATGGGCGCCTGGCAAGTTTACGGGCGATTTTGATTAATTTATGGGCTATTTTCTGGTGCTTATGGGACACTCTCCTTCCCTTTATGGGACACTTTAGATGAAGTTATGGGCTCTTTCAGGATTTATGGGCGCATTCTATTGATTTACGGGCGCTTCCCGATTGGTTATGGGACATTTTGCATGAGGTTAGGTGCACTTTTCCACTTTTTATGTGACACTTCCCAAGCGTTTAGGTGAGATTTTTGAGATTTTAGGAGTGGTTTGCTGACTTAGTTGCGATTTCTATGTATTTAAGTGCACTTTCCACATTCTTAAATACACTTCCCCCTTTTTTTATAATGTTCCAAAACAAAACAGAGCCGAGGCATACAACTACCTCGGCTCTCACTATCATTACTCCCCTTTAAAGGCAGGTTTACGCTTTTGCACGAATGCTTGTATGCCTTCTTGGTGGTCTGTGGTTTTACGCATTGCTGTTTGACCTTTTGCTTCGCCTCTTAAAATGGCTTGTAGTTCATTTATTTTAGACAGATGCAAGATTTCTTTAGAAGTAATCATTGCTGCTACAGGTGATGCTAACAGCTTTTGGGCATAGGCTGCTGCTGTTGCATGTCCTGCTCCATCTGGCGCTACCTCGTCTACTAATCCTAACTTCTGTGCTTCCTTGCCGTTTAATAATTGTCCGCTCCACATAAGCTGCTTTGCCTTAGGTATGCCGACTCTTTCCTTTAAGAAGAAGTGACCCCCTCCATCAGGTATCAAGCCAATTCCGATGAAGTTCATCGCTAGCTTACTATTTTCCTCGGCGATAATAATATCGCAGCCTAATACCATGCTAAAGCCAAGGCCAGCTGCCGCACCATGTACGGAGGCAACCGTAATTTGAGGCAATGTATACAAGCTTGTTGCAATACGAGTTAAATAGTCCATGGCAGCTTCTATATCGAGTGGCTTTTCATCGCTGAGCATTGCTTTAATATCCCCGCCAGCTGAGAATGCACGGCCTTCTCCTTTAATGATTAAAACCTGGACAGATTTATTTCCTCTCAGCTCATCAAGAATATCTGCTAATTCCTCCATCATCGTTTCATCCATAGCGTTCATTGAATTTGGTCTGTTTAACGTTAGTGTGGCAATACGCCCCTCTTGTTCAAATAGTAAAGTTTTGTACATAATAAAATCCCCTTTGTGAATAGTCATTCATTTTTATAATTCGTCATTAATTACTTTAATCCTTCTTTTTAGCCAATAAAAAAAGCTCTAAGCAAGAAGCCTAGAGCTTTAAATCCATCTTAAATTCCTTCATACAAATCTTGAACTGGTTTTAGTAACACACGATTGATCTCTTCAATCATTTGGCTAAGTGCCATTTCAGATTGTAGCATGTGAAAGATTTTCTCGTTTGTTTGCGCAAGTTGTGCCGTTTTTTGTGCGTATTCAATCTCTTCCCCAGAGATTTCTTCGCCCTTCATTTGCTTTTCTTGTAGGGAAAGCTGAATTTTACGGAAGCTTTGGAATAGAGCAAGTGCCTCTGGGTCTGCCTTTACTGATTCTACTGCTGCTTTCACGTTTGCGAATTCATCTGTTTGGCGTAGTGATGTCTCTAGTTTGTTAATGTCGTCATAAATATTAATCATGTTTTGTATGCTCCTTTTTTTAGGCATCGAACTCGCCTTTTATTAGCTAGTTAGGAATACGATTAGACCTTGTATAATTCCTATAAGTCCCCCTAATACACCACCGAGAACCGTAATCATTTTGAATTCTCTTTTAGAGATTCCAAGTACGATATCCTCTAATCGTGCTACTGGGAATGAGTCAACCTGCTCTTTAACCATTTCCTCTAGCTTCATTTTACGCAATACTTCCTCTAATTTAGACTCTGCTTCAACAAAAGCAAAATTAGTTATTTTCGGTACCATTTGGGTCTCGACCCATTCAGAGGCACCAGGGAAGTAATGGTTTAAACTATAATTTAATCTATCTTCAATTGCAAGCTGCTCTCTTAAATATGCCTTGACGTTGACTACTAGTGGATCAAAATCAAAGCCTTCCATCATCTCAGCCAATGGTCGATCCTTAAGCTTCTCCCACTCGTTTTGAACAATGTTTTCGAGCATCACTTTTGTTCCAGGTGCCCGTAGAAACTTTAAAATTTCAGGCTGTACCTTGCCCACAAGTGAGTTGGAATCTCCCATAAACATTTGTATCATATTACCAAGTGTTCCTTTAGTAGAAAGGAAATCATCAATCAGCTTCTTAACTGTACTTTTACCTTCTTCTGATTGGAAAAATTCCTCACCCTTATGAAGAATATAAGAAACAATATCCCCAACCTTGCTATTGGCCTTTTCTTGCCAATCTAGTGGAGCAATTTGACGAATTGTCTCATTCTCTAACTTTGCTAAAATACGATTGAACTGTATATCAACCTGTTCATCTATTTTTGCATTCACAAGAGATGGCACAGATTCAATTCCTGCAAGCTTCAACCAATCATGTACAGTTTTATCTGATTGTAATATATTTTTATTTAGCTGCTTTACAACAAAGTCATTAGCCTTACTCTTCATTGCATCATTAAAGTACTTCTTTTTGAAAATATCCGGAGTCAATAAATGCTTGATAACAGTTATTCCTAATTGTTTGGCAAGCTCATCCCGTCGCTTTGGTATCAAACCTGGAGTAAACGGAACTCTCCATGATCCTATATACTTTGCTTCATGTGGTCTAAATAGCATTTTAATGGCAAAATGGTTAGTAACCGCTCCAATTGCTGCTCCAACGACTGCCATGAATATGATTGTCCATAAAAAACCCATCCATCTCACCTTTTTCCTCTAGCTTCTAGATTATTATAGCAGAGGAGGGAGAAACACAAAAACAATTAGAGTGCATTGTACATCATCGAAAATCGAATGGCATGCTCTGTTTCATCATGCATAGCACAAAAAAGAGGTGCATATGCTTGTTGAATCGGTATTTGGAGCAGCATTTCCTTATATACTTCTGCTGTTTCCAATTCATCCTTGACTGACTGCTTGACACAGGATTTTAAATCTTCACACGGGGGAACTTTTTGTAAGTTTTGAACAAAACTTCCTGTAAGCATATAATAGAGTTGTTGAAACATTTCATAATGACTTTTTTCGTCCTCATAAACGTGCTCGATGAATTCTTGCCAGTATGGGTCGTCCGTCAGCTTATACATATCCATATAATGATGGTAATCGGCGTACTCATTCTTTATTGCTTGTTCCAGCTTTTCAATAAACAATTAGATGCTCCTTCGCTAGTCATTTATACTAGTATATGCGAGCAAATTCACTCACATGAAAGGTATGATTATATTGCTACAACATTTCAGCTTCAAGTCACTCTATGACAACAAACAGCTGCCCGGCTGGTCAGTTTCTTTCTTTTACAAGCAACAAAGATTTGCTGCGGAATACGAACCGGATGGCACGATTAAGTGGCTTGGCGAAACTCCTCCAGACGAGGAAGCAGTCAAAAAAATGATTCATGAGCTTATGCTCTTCCATGTGTACGACTAAACAAGAAAGGTGAACACTTAGTTTATGAATAAAAAATATATAATACCAATAGTCACATTAGTGCTAGCAGCTTTATTAGCTGCTTGTGAAGAATCACCAGAAACTATTACTGAGCTGGACAACCAGTCCCAAAATAGTGAAGTATCTCAAGACAAAAAATCAGTCTTGGATGAAAACAAAAGCACATCAAATGACACTCAAGAAAATCCAATAGCTAAGAATTCTACTTTAAAAGAAGAGTACTTGATAAAATTAAACAACACTAAATTACAGGCAGAAAAACTGAAGGCAACTGATTCTTCGACTTATGCGCTAAAAAAAGTGGAAGATGATAGATGGGAACTTTGGGATAAACTGTTGAATGAAATATACGGTGAATTAAAGGAGCAATTGTCTCCAGAAGAAATGGACCTATTAAGAGAAAATCAACGACAATGGTTAAAAGATAGAGATGAACAAGCATTAGAAGCTTCTCTAAAATTTAAAGGCGGCACGCAGGAGCATTTAGAATATGTAGCTGTTCTCGCTAATCTTACTGAAGAAAGATGCTATGAGTTAGTTGATCGTTATATGAAATAATTCAAGAATGTGATTTGAAAGTAAACAACTAAGCCTAAGGTCAAATAAAAAGGCAAAACGTACATACATGGAATGTTTATTCTATATAAAAAAAGAGCTTGGAGGACCAAGCTCTTTTTTCTATATCCTGCAATCAATTCTGTAGCTGTTCAAAAACAGTCCCAATAAACATTTTACCAATATCCTTTATTGCGCGTTCGTCGATGTCGAACTTAGGATGATGATGTGGGTAGGTAGCTTTTAGCTCCTCGTTCCCTCCACCAATGATAAAATAAGCTCCCGGAATCTCGCGTTGATAATACGCATAGTCCTCGCTTCCGTTCATCGGTTTCCCTGGGATAATGTTATCAGCCCCTAGAACCTGACTGGCCACCTTCTCTACACGCTTTGTTTCAATAGGGTCGTTAAAGATAGATGGACAGTCCTTCACATATTTTAACTCGAACGTAGCGTCAGCAGCTTCGCAAGTGCTTTTAACTACTTGTTCTAGCTTCTGCTCGATTAGTGTGCGCACATCCTCGTCATAGGTTCTGACTGTCCCTTTTATATAGGCAGTGTCAGGTATCACATTAGTAGTGCTTCCGCTTTGAAAAGAACCAACCGTAATTACTGCAGCCTTTAGTGGATCTACTCTTCTGCTAACAATTTGCTGTAGATTTAATACAACCTGGCTTCCCGTCACTAAAGCATCAATCGTTTCATGAGGAGATGCCCCGTGCCCCCCTTTACCATGGATTGTTATATAAAAATCATCCTGTGCGGAGGAAGCATAGCCTTCTATCACACTAAATGTCCCATAGGGCTGAAGAGACATCACATGTGAACCATAGATAACGTCCACACCATCTAAGCAACCGTCCTTAATCATAAATTCAGCACCACCTGGAGTGGTCTCCTCGGCGAATTGATGTATGAACACTACAGTTCCTGGTACCTTGTCCTTGTGCTCACTTAATACCTTTGCCACCCCTAGAAGTGCAGACGTATGTAAATCGTGCCCACATGCATGCATAACTCCTGGAACTTTTGATTTGTATGCTACTTCCTTCTCATCCTGAATAGGAAGTGCATCAAAGTCTGCTCGAAGTGCGATGGTTTTCCCTGGTTTCCCACCCTTTAGGTAACCTAAAACACCTCTCCCTCCAACTTCAGTTCGAACCTCTAATCCTAAGTTCCTTAAGTAAGCAGCAATTTTTTTAGGCGTCTCCACCTCGTGATGAGAAAGCTCGGGATACATATGCAAATCTCTTCGGAAATCGACTAACTCGGGGTAAATCTCTTCTAATCTATTAAATAACTTTTCCATTGTAATCCTCCTAAATAACACAACTGTATCATGCTGGCCAAAAGAATAGATGAGCAATCGTCACAAAAACTGCTCCCATTATAAATTGTATCAAAATTAATGGCCACAACCAACGAACCCATTTTCCATAAGAGATCTTAGCCATGGCAAGAGCTGCTAATATTAACCCACTTGTTGGTGCGATAATATTTGTGATTCCGTCTCCCATTTGATAAGCCAATACTGCCGTTTGTCTGCTTACTCCTAATAAATCAGATAAAGGGGCCATAATAGGCATAGTTAAAGCTGCCTGCCCACTGCCTGATGTAACAATAAGATTAAGCAATGTTTGCATAACATACATACCGATCGCTGTTAAGCTAGAAGGAAACTTCTCAACTAAATTAGTAATTCCATACAGTATGGTGTCTATTGTATTACTATCGTTTAAAATAACTAATGCCCCATAGGCAAAGCCAACTACTAATGCCCCTACAACTATTTCTTCACAGCCTCGAACAAAGGATTTTGTAATCTCATTAAATTTCAGTCGATTAACCAATCCAATAACGATTGCCATGATTAAAAATAATGCTGAAATCTCTGTTATAAACCATCCAAATTTCAATACCCCAAATGCCATTCCAACCATTGTGACTACTAGAATCGCAATAATAACTCCTTGAGTTTTTGTGATAGTGTCCTGTTTCATCGCTTCGATATCAATATTTCTATTTTTATCTTCCTCATACATAATACTTTTGGTTGGGTCTTTCCTTATTTTATTGGCATAAATCATTACATATGCAATAGATATTGCCATGAAAGCAATCCAAAAGCCAATGCGTGGACCCATGCCTGAAAAAATTGGAACCTCCGCGATTCCTTGGGCAACTCCAATGGTAAATGGATTCATAAAGGCTGCTGTAAATCCAGCTGAAACCCCAACAATAACCATGGCGGCCCCTACGATGGAATCAAATCCCATAACTATGGCAATCGGCACTAAAATCATGATGAAAGGTAGTGCTTCTTCAAACATTCCTACTGCTGCTCCAGCCACTCCAAAAAACATCATTACTACTGGAATAATGAGCATTTCTTTTCCTTTCATCTTAGTGGATAAGGAACCAAATGCACCTTCTATCGCCTTTGACTCTCTAAATAGATTGAATGAGCCTGCCACCATAAAAATAAAGAAAATAATTGGAGCAGCTTCGACCATTCCTTTATGTATAGCATTAAATATATCTAAGAAGCCCGCAGGACTAGAATCGATAGTTTGATAGGAGCCGTCTACTACGATTGTACGACCATCTGCATTCTCTACGCGATCATATTGTCCAGCTGGAATAATATAAGTTAATACAGCCATGATTATAACAACGGTAAATAAAATAACGAATGGATGTGGCGCTTCTCTAATCTTTTTCTTTTTTGTGGATACTTCTTTCAAGGCTGTTGTCATTCTAGCTTTCTCCTTTGCTCGTTAAAATTATGTTCCTTTTTTTATCCCACTACGTAGTTTCCCCTTTTCATCCCCTTCTCTATTGTGAACCATTAAAGTTATAGACAATTAAGAATATATAGTCTAATACTTTTAACAAACTTTACTATAAACAAAATTAACATTCAATACAGAATTGAAAAAATATTATATTTATATATCGTTTCAGCAAAACAAATTCATAAACCTGTTTTTGTAATATTCTAATTATGATAAAATTGAGATTAGTAGGAGGTGCTCTTCTTCATGGGTATTCGGAATTTTAAGTACAACCTGTAAAAATAAAATTACAGGAGGAAAAGATGCAATCCAATTGGCAAAAGAAATTTTATGAAAAACAATTTGATTTTATATATGATAAAAACTACAATGATTCCTTATTTTATCACCAGGAAGCAGAAGCTATTCAGGAACAAGCTGGGAAACCGTTTAAAGCAGTTTTAGAATTAGGCGCAGGCTATGGAAAATTAGCAAATGCAATTGCAGCGTTAGGCAAAAATGTTACTACGATTGAGTTAGCTGACAAAATAGTTAAGTATGCGCTTCAAAACGCACACCCTAGCGTAGAAGCAATCTGTGCTGATTTTTATACTGTAAGGTTGAAAAAGAAATTTGATATTGTGCTCTATATAGATGGCTTTGGTGTTGGATCTGATCAAGACCAAGTCAACATACTCAAACGTATATATGACTGGTTGAATATCGATGGAATTGCTTTAATAGATATTTATCAGCCTTTATATTGGAAGAATGTAAATGGAATAGAAATGCAGCCCACAAATGATCCAACAGTTCAACGGCAATACGGGTATATCAAGGAGACTCAATCTATGACTGACACATGGTGGAGTGTAGAGGACGCAGAAGAAAAATTCACACAAATACTAGCATGTTATGCACCCGCACAAATAGATGAGTTGTGTCATCAAGCAGGCTTACAAGTAGTAGGCTACTTTCCTGGAGGGGCAATGGACTACAACACATGGACCTATCAGCAGGTTGCCAGCTTAGAAAACTGCTTATCTTATCGAATAAAAGTAAAAAAGAAATGATATTTAAAGCAACCTTTGTTTAATCACAAAGGTTGCTTTTATGCTACACACTGTCCAGCTTTTTCCTACCAAAGACCAAAAAGAAATACGTAGAGGCAATCAAGTACAATACTCCTGTAATTGTAAATGTATAAGCATAGCCCCAATAGAACCCAAAGGTCATGACAAGACCGGTAGATACAGCCCCTGTACTTGCCCATCCCACATTAAACACCATCTGATTGACCGAATTCGCAAGCCCTTTATATTTATCCTGAACTAACTCCATGGCTATGGCACTCTGAATTGGATTACCCGCATTCATCAGCGCCTGTCGCATTAGGAAGGCAATGGATGCAATTACAAGAGAGTTCGTATAGCCAGTTATAAAAAGGAACGGGATAGATAACAGCTGAAAAATAACGAGCGCCCTCACCTTTCCTACTCGCTTAACTAAAGCAGGCCCTAATAACATCGCCACCGCTGTCATAGCGGATCCTAGTGATAAAATAAGTCCTACATATGAATTCGAAGCATCAAATCGATTAGAAAAATATAAGTTTAGATAAGGAATTACTAGCCCAGAGCCAGTACCTATTAATAAATTTGCAAAGCCAAATAGAATGATAATCTTCACATTTTTTCTGAAGCTGCTTGGCTCAGGTGTTCTTTTGTCATCTTGATTATCCTTTGATGTAGCTCTATTTCCTACCGGATTTAACTTAGTAAGCGGCAGGAGACCTAGAGTAAATATCGTAGCTCCAATTATTAATACATATTTGATGGCATCCACTACAGATAGACCACCTAATGCATGCAGTAAATCAGCTAAGACCCCACCCCCTAGGCTCCCTACTACCCCGGCTAGAGTCATAAGTGAAAAATGAATACTAAATAGATGCATCCGTTCACTGGCGGTTGAATTCTCAGCTAAAAAAGGTATCCCTGATACTTGAACAAGCGCCATAAAGAGGCCCGTAAAAAAAGCAGCATACACTAAAGACTGCTCGCTAACCATCAAACTTCTATAAAATAATGTACCTGCTGCGACCACAGCACCAATCATAATAATTTTCTTTCTTCCAAAACGGTCACTAAGAAAACCGGCAGGCACTAACATGATGGCAGAAGCCAGGGAGGTCATCGCGATAATTTTACCGTTTAACGTTTCCGGAAATCCAAGCTCCTTAATGTATAAATTGTACATTACAGAAAAAACACCCATGCCTATTTGAATCAGAACATTGGCCAGCATAAACATACGAATATTACGATTAAAGGAAACTATTTTCTTTTTCCACTCTACAAACCAAGGAATCATATACTACCTCTTCCATCTATTTCGTTACACTAAATATACGAGTTCCGACAGAAAATTACAATCGCTTAAATTAAATTTTTCGAAATTTTTATAGAAGAAAGAATTTACAAAAGAACTCTTTCTTGTTTTTTATCATTAGCTTTGTATAAAGCTCAAGGTTGCTTTAAGACACAAAAAAATGAGCTAGGATTTTTCTCCAGGCTCATTTAAATTTAATTTCGGCAGTCTCCTAACAGCATAATATGTTAAACTAACCTGCTGCTATAGTTCAATAAAAAAATATGAAGTAAATTATTCTAATAGAAGCCACTCTTTGAAAAACTCAGTATGATCTTCTTGATGGTACTCATTGAAGAATTCTACAAAGGTCTCAGTATCCACATATTGATATTTAAATTCATTAAAATAAGCGGATAAAAATTTAATTGTTTCTTCGTGTCCGCCTCTCTCTTTAAAGAAATCTCGTAAAATTGCAGGGATTTTCCCATATAGCACCGGACCATGATCCGTACCAAACTCCGTAACTGGAATATTAGCAATTTCCTGCTGAGTTTTTCTTTCAGCAAAAATATTTATTTCATTAAATCCTAATTTTTCACCCATTTCACTGGAATCATATCTTAAGGTACGGTATGTCCCCTCCAATAGTGCCGTTAAACTCTCATCTAACCAAGATTCTTCATAAGGATCACTGGAAACCATGAAATAAAACCATTGATGAGCAATTTCATGGATTAATACTCTTTCATGTCTCCCTGGATCAAACCATACTTCTACAATATTTGGGTATTCCATTCCTGAATTATTTGCAACAACATCGAACTCTTTTGTCGGATTATCCCCAATATTTTTTTCCATAAATAAAAACGCTCTTTGAGCATCCATAATCATTTGATGTAAAGTGTCTGGAACATCATAAGGATAAAAATATCTGATTGTTGTATCATTTGCTTGCAATGTCTCACTAATCCATTCTTCCGGATCTAAAAATGCTATATAAAAATCTTTAATATTTGTTCCTTGTGTCTTCCCACTAATGGTAGGCTTAGGTTCACCATCTTCTCCCGAGCTGGCAACCAAGTATTCTCTAGCTAACTCATAAGTAATCTCATAGTCTCCATACCCCGTATCATAGAATTCACCCACATGGTAATAAGGATGTAGTTCCCATTTGTTCGTATACCTACCTAGCATTGGATACCATAATGCTAAATAGAAATTGTTGTCTATTCTCGACAGTCGTTGCCCTTTAAATGGCGGCTTTAATAAATATTCTACTGTTAAAATTGTTTTTTCACCTGGTTGTACATCAGATTTTGGAGTTACATAAAGCATGGTATCGTTCAATTTATATGATAATTCTTCGCCATCTTTATTTCTAATAGAAGAAATCTCTGCTTCTCCTATAGATGAAAGCATAAAGTATTTATTCTCTAGCGTCGTAACATTCGGGATAAAATAAAAACCGATATCCTCCCATACACTTTTGGATTCATTCGTAACTTCAATCTCCGCAGATATGTGAAAACGTAAGTCCTCCGCCTGGTGGATATCTATTTTGTAATTTCCCCTAGAACCTTGGAGTACTGAAATAGATTCCTCTTTTACTTTTTTAGCAGTTGGTTTTTCTTCTGCTTTCACTTCTGGTTCTACTATATCTATTTTAGATTCTTTCTCTAATATAAAGTAACTTCCAACCCCTAAAATGACTGCAGCCGTACAAATAGCAATGAATGCTTTAGTTTTCACTATCTCATCTCCTTTTCTCTACATTCTATCTATTTCAAAAATATCCTTCCTTTATTTTGTAAATTAGTTGAGTCTTTTAACAGATGTGTGGAGAAAAATGCACACACCAACTTCGTTTTTCAAGAAAATTATCTATCTTTTATCTCTAGAAAAGGGAAAATCCCCTTATGCTTATGCATTAGGGGAAACTCCGGCTTGTAGCTTATACATTTGTTCGTAGCGACCTTGTAGCTGCAGCAACTCGTCATGTGTGCCACTCTCTACAATCTCACCCCGGTCTAGAACTAGAATACGGTCTGCATTTTTAATAGTAGAAAGTCTATGTGCAATGATGAAGGTTGTTCTACCTTTCTTTAATACATCCATCGCATGCTGGATAATTTCTTCTGTCTCGGTATCTATGTTAGATGTCGCTTCATCCAATATAAGAATGGCCGGGTCGAAGGCAAGCGCTCTTGCAAAGGATACTAGCTGTCTTTGACCAGAAGAGAGCGTGCTTCCCTTTTCAATTACTGGTTCATCTAATCCTTTTTCGAGGTTTTTTAGTACACGTTCTCCACCTACTGCTTCTAATGCGGCCTCTACTTTTTCTCGTGAAATTCTAGGATCATTTAAACTAACATTTGTTTCAATGGTTCCAGAGAAAAGATATGGATCCTGCAATACAATTCCCATATGATTACGAATGGTTTGCCTTGGAAGGGACGTGATATCTATTCCATCTATTAAAATCTTCCCCTTAGTTGGGTCATAGAATCGGAATAACAAGTTCATGATAGAGCTTTTCCCAGAGCCTGTATGCCCCACTAGGGCAACCGTTTCTCCTTTATTTGCAACAAAGTTTAAGCTCTTCAAGACAAAGTCATCACCTTTGTAGGCAAACGACACGTCTTTAAACTCCACGTTTCCTTCGTATCTTTCCATTCGTTTGTCTTCTACCTGTTCCCCTTTTTCATTCAACAATTCAAATACTCTACTTCCAGCTACCAATGAGCGTTCTAGCTGAGAGAACTGATTAACTATCCCCGTAATTGGATTGAACAATCTCGTCGTATAATCCACAAAGGCATAAAGCAATCCAGCAGAGATGATTGCTCCCGGCTCCATGGACTGACTACCAAACACTAAAATAAATAGAGCAAACATGATGGATCTTAGCACCTGTACTAAGTTAAAGGAGGTAGCAGAATCTAATTTTAAAAGCTTACGCTGATAACTGTAATGCTCTTCATTCATCTCCTCAAATTCTTGGTCCATTTGTTTTTCCCGTTTAAACGCTTGAATGATTGACATTCCTTGAATTGATTCATTTAACATGGCGTTCATATCTGCAATCTTTGTTCGCACAATATGATTATATTGAGATGCATATTTTCGATAAGCTAGCATCCATATATATACGATCGGAATGACGAATAAAGCGATTGCTGCCATTTTAACGTCTAAAATAAACATTGCTATATAGACCCCAGTAATAGAAATGATACTGGTTGCAAACTGTGAAAGTACTTGAACATATAGATTACGGATTGCTTCCGTATCATTTGTCACACGAGCAACTACCTTACCGGCAGGCAGGTTGTCAAAATACTGTATAGGCAAAGTTTGTATATGCTGAAAAACATCATTTCGGAGCTTCTGAACAACACGATTTGCTCCAACCTGTAGGTTTATAAACATAAAATATCTAAAAACCGCTGTTACAATACTTAGACCAAAGAATACTGCAAGGAGCATTAATATCGGCTCCAGATCAATGGCACCATCTGTAATGTGTTCATCAAGAATTTGTTTTGCGATAAATGGTCCTGTCAAATCGGCAATTACAGCAATCGTTAAAAAGATTAGACCAAGAATAATTGGCTTTTTATAAAATAACGCATAATGGTAGAGTCGTTTTCCAGTACTCATGACGACACCCCCTCAAGCTGTTGACGATCATATTGTTCCTTGTACCAGCCATTTTGCTTTAGAAGTTCCTCATGCGTACCTTGTTCTACAATGATTCCTTCATCTAAAACGATGATTTGGTCGGCATGCTGAATGCCTGACAAGCGATGCGTCGTAATAATTGTTGTCTTCCCACTGCGTTCGTTTTGTATATTTTCGATAATTTTTGCCTCTGTTTTAGCATCTACCGCAGAAAGGGAGTCATCTAAAAGAAGAATTTCTGGATTTTTGATAAGCGCTCGAGCAATCGATACCCTTTGCTTCTGACCCCCAGATAGGGAAACCCCTTTCTCCCCTACTAACGTTTCTAATCCCATTGGTAGATTCATTAAATCCTGTTGAAAATGTGCTAAACGAAGTGCTTCCTCTAATTCTTCTTCTGTAGCATTTTCTTTTCCTAGAAGGATATTTTGGCGTATGGTTCTAGAAAACAACACATGATCTTGAGGCACATACCCAATCCATTCTAATACTTGATCCTTTGTTTGCTCTGATATTGGGATATCTCCAATCGTCAGTTGACCTGCTCCAATTGGATACTCCTTTAACAGCTGCTTAATAAAGGTCGTTTTTCCAGACCCAGTTTTACCTACAATGCCAAGCGTCTGCCCTTTTTGTAGGTTTACTCGGATATTTTCTAAATTTTTCACTTGTGATAAAGGATATTGAAATCCAACATCATCAAAACCGATGGACATTACATCCTTCAAATTCACTGGAGCAGTCGGGTCCTTCACATCTGCATCGTACTCAAGCGTTTCCTGTACACGGTCAAGCGAAGCATTCCCGCGTTGCATAACGTTGATCAGTTCCCCAATAGCGAACATTGGCCAAATAGCCATACCTAGATAAACGTTAAATGTAATTAGGTTTCCTACCGTCATCTCACCCTTAGAAACTAAAAAAGCTCCATAACCAAGTGCCACGACATAACTAATACCTGTTCCTATTTTTGTGATAGGACCAAACAAGGCGTCAATTCGTTCTACAACCATGTTTTTTTGATAAACCTCTTCACTCATATCTGCAAAGTTCTTCTCATCAGCACGTTCCTGAACGTACGCACGAATTACTCTTACACCAGCTATAGATTCTAAAACACGATCATTTAAATCCCCAAATGCATCTTGGGCTACCATATACTTTTCATGAATGATTTTACCTAAATATTGCATTATAATTGCGAGAACTGGTATAGGTAACAGTGCAAAAAAAGTAAGCTTCCATGAAATAAGAAAACCCATTGCCAGAATCAAGGCTAACATATACATAGTCGAATCTATTAAGGTCATAATCCCAAAGCCAGCAGTAGTTGCAACTGCATTCAAATCATTTGTTGCACGAGCCATTAAGTCACCAGTACGATTTTTCTCGTAAAAAGTCGGTGTCATACTTAAAAATTTTCGATTCAGCTTCGTGCGTAAAATGCGCTCAATAGAAATAGACCCACCAAATAATTGATATTGCCAAATAAAATTTAAAATATATCCCACTATAATAATTCCTACAAAATATAATACATACTCCATTAATAGGTCGCTATTCATATTTCCTAGCGTAATTGTATCGATTGCCCTTCCTACTAGCCATGGAGGAAAAATCTCAAATGCACTTGCAATAATTAGTACACCAACTGCAACAGTGTACCTTTTCCAATGACCCTTAAAAAACCACTTTAACTTAAATAATACTGAAAACATTTCATTGTCCCTCTTTTCTTTCCTTTACATTTACCAACTATCCGCCTTCAAGAGATTCCTTTATTAAAATTTGCTTAGCTCGTTGAATAATCATACCCAACTCTCCTCCTTTGTTTTTTCACCAAAATTTGGAAATAATAGAACGCAAAAAAGCGCATTACCCATGATACGGTAATGCACTTTAAAATAGACATAGTAATTCTTATGCTATTAAACAGTCATTTAGCGTCTAATGGTAGGTATGAACGAGCTATTAAATTATTTGCGATAACTTTAAAACGAATCATTATTCATACCTCCATTTCTAAATTATTTAGTGTCACTTAATATTATCTCAATAAAAGTTTAGTTGTCAATACATTTTGAAGAAATAGACAATTAAATTATTCCAAAAATTCGTGCTTTTACATTTAAGAACGAACAAATAGATGGAAATGAAGTTTAAATGCTCTTCACTCTAGTCGGACGCTTTTTCACGGGGGGAGTGATAAGCCATCACCCGTCGTATACGCGCGCAGTTGTGACGTTAACATGTAGCTTTTCGAGTTTAAAACGTACATTACTATTTTAAAATTAAATTAAATGAAAAAGATAACCTAAAACTGCACTTAACAGTACAACCTTGTAAGGAGCCCATTTGAAAACAAATAATACCGTGAAAGTAATTAAAACGATGATGAAATCCGATGATTCTTTAACTGAACTCGTAAAAACCGGGTCATATAACGCGGCAAGAAGGATTCCTACTACACCTGCATTAACTCCCTTTAAGGCATTCTGAATTCCTTTTTTCGATCGTATAGCTGACCAAAATGGTAGTATTCCAATTACCATTAGAAACGAGGGTAAAAATATGGCAAATGTAGCTATTAAAGCTCCTGGAATACCAGCTGTTGCATGACCCAAGAAACTAGCCAACGTAAACAATGGACCTGGGACCGCTTGAGCAGCACCATACCCAGCTAAAAATATATCAGGGGAAAGTGCTACCTCTCGCTGAAGCATTGGCAGTACAACATGTCCTCCTCCAAAAACTAAAGAACCGACACGATAATAAATATCAAAAATTAAGTAGTAGGTTGAATTTATAAATGGCTTCAATAACGGTAAAAAAATAAGAAGTCCAAAAAACAAGATCCAAGCAATAATACTTGTTGTTTTTCCAAAAGGAAGCCTAATATTTGGAGCAGGTTCATTTTCATCTGAACGAAAATATATAAATCCAAACAATCCAGCTGCAATCAATATGCTAAATTGACCAGCTATTGATGGAATAAGCAACGTTAATATAGCACATGCTATTGCAATAGTAATTCTAATACGGTCTGGTGCTAGTGTCTTTTGCATCCCTAACAGAGCATGAGCAACAATGGCAACTGCAACGATTTTCAATCCCTGTAGCCACCCACTGTCAAATGAGTTGGTAGATATCAAAAACGCTGAAAACAATACAAGCAGTATAATGGAAGGAAGAGTAAACCCTAAAAATGATATGCCCCCTCCAATTATTCCACCTCTTAGTATGCCGATGGCAATGCCCACTTGAGATGAGGCTGGTCCCGGTAGGAATTGACAAATTGCCACAATGTCAGCATATAACTTTTCGTCTAGCCATTTTCTTTTCTGCACATACTCTTCTCGGAAATAAGCCAAATGAGCAGCGGGTCCACCAAAAGAAGTTAACCCTAATTTCGTTGAAGCACTTGCTATTTCAATATATTTTTTCACTATTTTTCCATACCCCCTAGTTCATTAAAATTATCTAACAAATAGGAAAACTATATCTCAAGATTACAGGGGGAAATATGAAGTCGCAACCTAAAGAATAAAGATTTGTAATTTCTTTTTATATATTTTATTATTAAACCTAGAAACTATTTTTTTAGAAAACAGGAGGTGTACACTTTGTTCTACCCCCCATTTGGGTTAGGGACAAAGTAATTATTTGGACATAGCCATACGGTTGACAGCTTTTGCTGTCTTAATCGCTTTCACTGCATTTTTTGTTGCAAGTGAATTTGCAATAGTAAAAGTAAGAACAACAAGAATCGATCAGCTTTTAGCTGAAGGAAACAAAAAAGCTATTAATGCTAAGAAGGTTGTTTCCAATTTGGACGAATATCTATCTGCCTGTCAGTTAGGTATTACAATCACCGCTTTAGGATTAGGGTGGTTGGGAGAACCAACTATAGAAAGAATCTTACATCCAGCATTTGAGTATTTTGAGCTTCCAGAAAGTGTTTCTTCTTTACTTTCATTTATCATTGCGTTCTCATTAGTAACATATATACATGTAGTAGTTGGAGAATTAACCCCTAAAACATTTGCTATTCAACGATCTGAACAGATTACATTGGCAGTTGCTAAGCCACTAGTCATATTTGACAAAATTATGTATCCGGTAATCCATGGTATGAATGGATCGGCACGTTTCTTAGCGACCAAGGTGTTTGGATTAGAGCCTGTTTCAGAATCAGAAGTAGCCCATTCCGAGGAAGAATTACGTATGATTCTTTCGGACAGTTTTAAGGGTGGAGAAATCAATCAAGCAGAGTATAAGTATGTAAACAAAATTTTCGAATTTGATGATCGTATCGCAAAAGAAATTATGGTTCCTAGAACTGAAATTACTTCCATCGATAAGGATTTAACCCTTAGTGAGGTTTTTGAAGTCGTAGGTGTCGAACAGTTTACAAGATATCCTGTAACTGATGGAGATAAAGACCATATTATAGGACTTGTTAATATGAAAAATCTTTTAACTGCCTTTATACGAGATCCTGCTAACGCCACTACTCCGGTAGCTGACTACATGCAGCCAATTATTCGAGTAATTGAAAACATGCCTATCGCTGATTTATTACTTAAAATTCAACGTGAACGTATTCACATGGCCATCTTAATGGATGAATACGGAGGAACTTCTGGTCTTGTCACGATTGAAGATATCATCGAGGAAATCGTAGGCGATATCCGCGACGAGTTTGACACAGATGAGCTGCCTGAGGTTCAAAAGGTTGCTGAAAACCATTATATTATTGACGCTAAGATGTTAATCGAAAGCTTAAATGACTTACTAAATATTAATATTGATGAAGAAGATATTGATACTATTGGTGGGTGGTTTATGACAAAAAGCTACGATGTGGTCAGTGGTGAAAAGCTCCTAGAACAAGGCTACGAATTTACTGTCAAAGAAATCGACGGTCATCACATTCAATATCTAGAAGTTGTCAAAGTTCCGGAAGATCAAGAGGATGAGGAACTAAAAGAATCCATAGATGAATAATTAATACATCATACTTAAAATAATGCATATAGAAACGGCTCTCTTTTTAGAGAGTCGTTCAGACTGTAGACAAACTCCAAAAAATATGGAGTTTGCCTACAGTCTTTTTTCTTTTTAAATAGAAGTAACGCGAGGAAGAGTTGATTTCCGCTACGAACGGACGCTTTCCGCGGGCACGGCTTCAGCCGCTTCCCTCGCTGCGCTCAGTCCAGGGTCTTCAGCTCGCGCTGTTCCCGCTGGAGACGCCGTTCTCCGCTCCAATCAAGGGGCCTCCTATAAAATGAATGAGGTGATGGATTTGATGACGAAAAATCAAACCAATGAACGCAGAGTAAGAATAAACTAAAGATGATTCTACGTCATATCTTGCAAGACTATTTGGATGTAGCTGAGGACTTACATCATAACTATGAAATGCAAGAAATTTACGGGAAGCGTAAAGAGACGATCGAGCGTGTCTTTGCCGATGCCAAAGAAAAGCATGGTATGCGATGGACAACCTTAAAGGGTCTTAAAAAATTGTCCGTGCAGGCGATGCTAACTTTTGCTGCCTTAAATCTTAAGAAGTTGGCCAGCTGGACCTGGAAAACGCCAAAAATGGCGTAAAACAAACAAAATCGAGAGCTGAATTAGCTCTTTTTTCAGAATGTAAACTGGGATAATAGCAAAAGGGTTGTCTTATCTTCTCTTTCAAAACATACTACGTTAAACTCACCAAATAATATCGAATTTTCAATCAAAAGTATTAGAATGACGCATTATTTATAGTGATACAATTCAATTACAAGAAATACCAGAACACACAAACTAAAATGAATTTTAGAGGAAGAGTGATTATTTTGGAAAGATATATTTGTAAGACATGCGGAGTTCAGTATGAAAATTCTTTTGGGAAACCAGAGGAATGTATAATTTGCGGTGAAGAAAGACAATTTATTAGTTCTAATGTCCAAAATTGGACCACATTAGAATCTATGATTAAAGAAGGCATATACAAAAATACTATTAATATCGAAGAAGAAGGACTATACAGCATAAACACTAGTCCCGTTTTGGAATTGGTCAAACAGCCTATTTGATACAAGACAAAAATTTTAACTTATTGTGGGATTGTATTTCTTATATTGATGAAAAAACGATTAGCAAAATAGAAGACTTAGGTGGAATTGATGCAATAGCTTTATCTCATCCACATTACTACTCTAGCCAAGTAGAATGGGCTGAAGCCTTTAACGCTCCAATATACATTCATGAAGATGATCAAGAATGGGTTATGAGACCAAGTGAGCGAATAGTTTTTTGGTCTGGTGAGTCACTGAAATTAAAAGAAGGAATCATCCTTCATAGAATTGGTGGCCATTTTAAAGGTGGAACAGTTTTAGAATGGAAAAATGGAGATAACCAAAGCGGGATTTTAATGACTGGGGATATCATTCGTGTCGTAGCTGACCTTTCCTGGGTAAGCTTTATGTACAGTTATCCAAACTTTATTCCCCTTCCAGAAACGACTGTAGAAAGGATTTCCACTAGGATAAAAGAATTGAAGTTTGCTCGGCTATACGATGCCTTTCATCGTGTCATTAAAGAAGAGGCCAAGCAAAATGTCCTAAGATCTGCCACCCGTTATATGGAAGCACTAAATGGAACCTTATTTAATACCTAGTGTGCAACTGAAATTAGACGTTTTTGCATAGGGCAGAAAAGTTTTTCTATCGAGCAATTGTATCGTAAGGAGGAAATATTATGAATCATGCCTTAGTAGTCGGTGGAACTGGGATGCTATCCAGAGTCTCCCTCTGGTTATTAAATCAGGGATATCATGTTTCAATTATCGCTAGAAATCCCAAACGCATGAAAGATCTAATAGAACAGACGGACTTAAATAATCATATAACCCCACTTCTTCTTGATTATAACAATTATGCTGAATTACAAAAGAAGCTGCATACAACAATTAATGAAAATGGTGGGATTGATATTGTGGTAGCTTGGATACACTCGACTGCTCCAGAGGCACTTAAAATAATTGCAGCGGAGGTTTCCATTAGTAAAAGTAGGTGGGATTTATTTCATATTTTAGGGAGTAGCTCGGATTTAAAAAGGGTTAAACGAGAAGCTATACTGCCTAAAAATTGTTCCTATCATCAAGTTCAATTGGGATTTTTAATAGAAGGTACCCGCCCAAGGTGGTTAACACAGAAGGAAATTTCAGATGGAGTAATTGAAGCTATCAAGAAAAGAAAAAACATACTAACCATTGGTCAAATTGAATCACTGGAAAAGCACCTATAAAACATAAAAGTGAACATTCTGCAGCCTTGGAAGAAATGTACTAGGTTATCGTTTTGTTAAAAAATGGTTATGTTAAAGGCTATGGTTGGTTTTCTATGTGAAATGTTACACTTAAACTAACGGGGCAGTTTAGTTTAATAAGAAAAAAATACATGTATGAATCAAGGCGATATATCGTTAAGCTTATAGAGGTAAAGAATTATATGGAAACTGAAAGATGGGGAGAATTAAAACGATGCTTGATTTGATAATAAATTCTAAAAGACGTTATGAAAATTTTATAAAAAGAGTTTCGGAAAATAAAGTGGTTTGGGGTTTAGAAAATGAAGATGGATGGTGTGTTTGCGAATCTAATGAATATGAAGATACTGTTGTTATGTTGTTTTGGTCAGATGAGGCATATGCACGACAATGTGCAGTAGATGGTTGGTCACATTATAAGCCGTCATCGATACCTTTGGAAATTTTTATGAATACTTGGTTGAACGGAATGAATGAAGATGGTCTTTTAGTTGGTGCGAACTGGAATGCGAAGTTAATTGGGGTAGAAGTAGAACCATTTGATTTACTTGAAGAAATTATAGGAATATTAGAAAAATAATATATTCTTATTCAACTAACGGGTGCTTTACTTCAAGAAAGAGGGGGAGTGAGAATGGCGGAACAATTCAACATAAATGGAAATATTGTTAACGTAGACGTTCAGAAAACAAAAGCTTTGTATGAAAAACTTCCACTAATTTCTGATAAAGAGCATTGTGGATGCCCTGAATGCGTTTATTATACAAAGGTAATCGTTCATACATCTCCAGCAATTCAACTGTTTTTTGAACAGTTTGGCATCGACCCAAGAAAAGAAGCAGAAGTATGGAGAGCTTGTGAAAATGACAATGGTACATATTATTATATAGCAGATTATCATTTTATCGGTGAGATTCAAGGTGTCCCAGAATTAGACTGGATTGACGTTGAGGAAGCTTCCTTTGGTTTGACAAATCGCATAGGGAAATTGCCTTCACCGATGATTCCAGAAACATTTACATCACCCCTCATTGAATTGATTGTAAAAATTAATCTACGTTCTGGTATTTAGTTATTGAACTAACGCCGCAGGTTAGTTGAAAATAAGAGATGTTATAATCTGGATATAAATAATGATTTTTAAATGAGTATGATAGGAGATTGAAAATGGAATTTATTACATGGTTAGCTTTAGGGTTTGGTTTTAGTTCTGCATTTTATGTAGATAAAGTAAGAAAGAAAAATAAAGAATTAGAAGATAGGATAAAAGCGATTGAAAAAAAAGTAATGCTTTGATTATTACCAGTACTGATTTTCTTCTTCAATTAACAGGTGCTTTACTTCAAGAAGGAGTAAAGCCTTTTTCTTATTGAACTAAAGCCGCAGGTTAGTTGAAGAAGGAAAATGAATGATAGAAAACGAAAATATAAATGGAATTAAAGGTGAGGTTTTTATGGAAAAGCTCGAAGCATTAAAAGAAACTCTAATCGAAGGTCAAAAATTATCAATGCAAGGTTCGTTGGAAAGGAGAGCCCCAGCAAAAAAAGCGGTTCCTTTTCTTTTAGAAGCAAGGCAAGGGTTAAAGGATTATGTAATAGAAAACGGAACAAATCCTCTTGCTTGGCGTTTGTTGTCGCAAGCCGAAGAATGCTTACTCAATTATAACAATGCTATTTATTGTCTGGAAAGGGCTATGGAGTTGGTTAAAAAGAACCAAAAGGACCTTAAAAGACTTGCCCTATTAAAAGACTATGGTGGAATGTGGAATGAGCTAAACTTATCCGCAGAACAGTTGGAGTCCCTCGGTATACTTTTGAATGAAAAGTTAAATGCCGATGATTGTGACCACTCTCTTAAATTTACAAAGAGATGGCTGGAAGATAACATACCTAAGAGTAAACTATCTAAAATCGTAAAAGCATTGAAGAATCAAGGCGGATTCTGTGATTGTGAGGTACTCTCTAATGTTGTTGATTAATAGAGCTTGTTGAACTAACGTGGTGCTTTAATCAAAAGTAATAATTAAGTAAAATGAGCCAGGAGAAAATATCCTAGCTCATTTATTATGTGTATTTAAAATCAACCTTTCCCTTTAACATAGCCAAAAATGAAAGTACTCCTTCTTCTATTTTTATAAAAATGTTAATGGATATCTATTGACCACTCGATTCCGTTAAACCATGCTTTACTGCGTATAGTGCAGCTTGAGTTCGATCCTGGACGTGTAGCTTACCGAATATATTCGAAATATGAGTTTTTACGGTCTTTTCTGTTACAAATAAAGACGATGCTATCTCTCTGTTACTTTTGCCTTTTGTAAGCTCTGACAGTACATCCTGCTCCCTAGGGGTTAATGGATATTCCTCATGTGGAAGCACTTCTTTCGGCTCGTTTTCTCTTTCCATCTGACTAGTTGCCTCAGGATGGATAGTATTTTCTCCACGCATAATTTTCCTTATACAGTCGGCTAAGTCATCCGGCTCAATATCCTTTAGCTGATACCCTGCTGCTCCCGCCTTTAAAGCTGGGATGACATGATCTCGATCCGAGAAGCTTGTTAGCATCAGAATTTGAATATCAGGATATTCTGCTTTTATCCTTTTGGTTGCTTGTATTCCATCCATCTCTGGCATAACTAAATCCATTAAAATAATGTCTGGTTTTAAAGCCTCTGTCAATTCAACAGCTTCTTTTCCATTCGTTGCTTCTCCGACGATATCCATATCCTTCTGTGTTTTCAAAAAAAACATTAAACCTCTGCGGACAACATGGTGATCATCAGCTATTAATACTCTTATCATTTCAATCCCCCCTAGTAAGGTAATCTTACTAATATCTCTGTCCCTTTATTGACTTCTGTCACCCAGTCCACTGTACCACCAATTGAGTTTGCCCGATCCTTCATGCTTTGCAGGCCTATTGAAGGAAGTGATTTTAAATCCTTCATGTGAAAACCACAGCCCTCATCTTTGACAACTAAAAGCACATCAGTTGTTGTGACTGTCATATAGATTTCTGCCTTAACTACTCCAGAATGTTTACGGATATTGTTTAGTGCCTCTTGGGTTATGCGGAACAAGGTCTCTTCTACCTTTGCCGGAAGTTGGATAACTCCCTTTACCTTTATACTTAGAGATAGTCCTAAAATATCTCCATAGCCCTTTAACCCTTCTATAATTCCCGTTTCTAAACCCTTTGGACGCAGTTGCCAAATAAGTGCTCTCATCTCGGTTAGTGCTTCCTGAGTTAAATATTGAATCTCTTTAAAGGTATCCTTTACTTCGACTTGGTCTGTCATTTCAACGCCACCTCGAGCAGTTAACGTAACTGAAAAAAGCAACTGGTTTACAGAGTCATGCAAATCTCGAGCAAGTCTATTCCTTTCTTGAACAAGCGCCACCTGTTGCTCTTGCTTAGTCAATAATATTCTTTTAATCGCTGATCCAATTTGAAATGCAACAGATTCTAATAAGGCTAACTCACCTTCCTCAAAACGGACAGTATTCGCTGTAGCTACATTTAACAAACCAAAGCGTTCCTGCCCAGACTGTAAAGGTACTGTTGCATGATGTGTGATTCCCTCTTCATTTACATCTTTTTTATGAGCATTTTCTATTCGCTGACATTCTATTATGTTAGAAGCCTTTTGTAATTCTCCATTTCTATATCGAGACACGCACCAACAGCCACCCTTTTGCAGGTGTCGGCAATCATTTTTTTCAAGTGACTTGGGAAGGTTTTCATGCGCAATTAGCTCCTGCTTCCCTTTTTCATTAATGAAAAAAATCCATCCCGTCTCAAAAATAGTTCCCTCTAAAAGCTTACGAAGCGCTCCCTGTAGCATTTGTTCCATATCTGTTTCTTCGTTGATTAGCTCTGCTATTTCTTTCAATAGCTCTATATTGGAAAGTTCCTTCGATTGCATTATAACTCCTCCATCTAACCTACCTGTTATATTCATCTTATCATGTATAAGGTCTACATATAAATATCAGAAGCATCATACTTTTGACTGACAGTATAGAATTCGAACCCTACTTGTAATAAATTTAGGATATGTTAAAGAGTAGGATTGGTTTTGCATTGTGAAATGTTACACTTAAATTAACGCCGCAGTTTAGTTGAAGAAGGATTATAGTCAGATTTACAACGATAAATAAAGAAATGTTACCAAACGACTCTTTGGGAACGATTTGACATATCTTTGCCCTTTTAATTTATTTATAATGAATTTTAAATCAAAGGAGGGTAATCTTATTGGAACAACTAAAACAAAGCTCAAATCGATGTGTCATTTTACTTCATGAAATTTATGGAGTAAATGCACACATGAAATATTATGCAAACTTCTTATATCAAAAAGGATTCGATGTATATGTACCAAACTTATTACAAAAAGACACTGTATTCTCATACGAAGAGGAAGAGCTTGCATATCAGAATTTCATGGGGGATATCGGATTTAAAAAAGCAAAGAATGATGTTGATATTCTAATAAACGATTTGTCGAAAGAATATAATCAAATACATATTGTTGGTTTTAGCATTGGGGCTACGATTGCTTGGCTTTGTAGCAATAACAACTATGTATATAAAGTAATTGGATTCTATGGTTCCCGAATTCGTCAATATACGGATATTGTTCCGAATGCAGAAATAGTTCTATTATTCGGTAAGCAAGAGAAATCTTTTAATCCGATTGAATTAAAAACAAATCTTAACGCCTATTCCAATGTGAGAATTAGTATTGTGGATGGTGAACATGGTTTTGCTGACCCCTATTCTTCCAAATACAATGAACAGACAACTAATAATTTACTAGAATGTTTATTCGATTAATAACATTTTGAAATAAACATTAGGTAAGACTAAAAAGCTAATGTATAAAGATTAACTGTAAAACATAATAACGTACCCAAATGACACTTTGGTAACGAAAACAGCCTTGTTTAAAATACTTAAACAAAGTTGTTTTCATTATTTAGAGAATTTAATATAGCATTTCTCATACTGTTTCAATGGTTCAATAACAGGTTTTTTTAAATCAATAGTTACCTTATACTCCATAGGTTCGGTTTCATCTCCCACCCAACAAATATATATCTCACAATAATCACCATCTGGAATCAATTCATTTAAGAATTCACATAACTGAATAAATGTTTTTTTAGCCTTTTCAAAATTATGTGGTGAGTATTGTTGATTGTATTCATTCATATTCCAAATAGCTTCGCCATAGTCACATATTTCATAAACAAATTGAGTAGTAAAATGCCTTTCTTTTATAGACAGACGATTTTCTTCATCTGAAAAACAATAACCGATTTCTATTGGGTCATCTGTAAATTCATCACTAACTGCTATCTCAAAATTTAACCCTATATAAGTTGCAATGCTCAAAACGATTCCTCCGATTTATTAAATAAATAATACTAGATAGAATTATTATAACTTATACATAAAGAAAACAAAAAACGTTCCCAAATCAAAGTTAGGGAACACACCAAAAAGCCATAAACGCTGTCACATCAACATTTATGGCTTTTCATATGGAACATTGTTTATACGTGATTTTATGCACGTTTCTACAAAGCCAGTGCCAGCAACAGGTTGAGCGTGTTTTTGGAGATGCTGTGTCAACGACGATATTGTATAGAATTGTGTATATTCTTAACGTTGTAAATCCGCATAAATCTGACTTTACCCCTTATTGAACTAACGAGGTGCTTTACTTGTGCGAAACGTTTCTAGTTTAAATAGAGGATGGTCACATTTCTCTGGTAAAGGCTAGACAGTTCCAATGGAACTGAAGGATTATATCGAAGAGTCAAATGATAGAGTAACGTCTTGAAGGGCTCTCTCTTAGTCGAATAGCATTAGATTTAGTAAGAATGATCGTATTATAAGCTCGGCGAAAAGGCGTGAGAATTTACCGTAGCAGTTCGGCTGACGAAAGCCTACCCGCGGGGGTGGTGTAAATCATGATGCTTGAGTTGAATGAATATGGTGAGAATGCATTATGCCCTACAAAAAAAGGATTTGCTGACGAACTTCTGAATGTACAGGTCTACAAGCACGATACATAGAAATGTGTATATCACCAAATGTGAGGTTAGCGGTGGATGAGTAAGAATAAGTAATATGAAAATCCATGATACGTTACAGGCGTATGAACGCTAACAGGCTTAGAGGAAGCACCTAAGTTCATTCTAAAATAGATATAATTCAACGTTGTAAGCTGATAACGTGGAGGGCTTACTCCCAACGAAACGTTGGCAAGGAAAATAATTATGATATTAGTAGTTGTATAACTTGCCTTTCTATCAGTGAAAGTGGTGGCATAGTACCGACGAAGCGTGTAATGAACGTGAAGGGATAGCCACTAGACTAATAAAGATATATTGAATCATGCAAGGCAAATCTTTATCGATTATTAAGGTTCTCGTAAGACTAATAGAGGTTCACCTCCCAATGGATGGCACCGACTTATTAAAACGGAAGAATTGAGACACGGAAGTTCATTTGACATTAACTGTGTTGATGATGAAATAGAATTGGATTAGTTGGAACGCCGTATGCGGTGAAAGTCGCACGTACGGTGTGAACGAGGGGAAAAGCTGGTGATAACTTCAAAAGCTTACCTATCTGTATCAAAAAGGAGTAAAGTCTTTTTCTTATTAAACTAAAGCAGCAATTTAGTTGAACATGTGCTTTATTTTTGAAACCATTGTAAAATTCACTTGTCTATTTCGGTGAAGGGGGAGTTAATATGCTTAGAAAAAGCATTCTATCATTACTAATACATCTTTTTGTTTTAGTTGTGTTGTCTGGTTGTAATAGTGGAAGTTCGGAAAGTTCTTATGGTGCATATTTGATAATTGATGGGAAAGAGTACACTTGGCAAGGTGATATTGAAAATAATGAATTCACAGTCGCGGATAAAATTGGAGAAGTTAATAAAAAAGTTGATAAAGAAGTAATGCCAAAGGACAATCTATCATCCAATTTTCTAGAAGTTGGAGAAGAAATATACTCCTCGAACGAAGATAGTAAAGTCGTTCTAGTCAAAAGAGAACACGATGGAAATTATGATAAATTTATGGAAAGTGACTACTATAAAGTAAATAATAGTGAAGATTAAAGAATTCCTTGTTATGCTCACGAGGTGCTTTAGCAAATATTAAATTAACATGGGCCGGGAGAAAATATTCTAGCTCATTTTTTTATGTGTATCTAAAATCAACCTTGACCTTTAACATAGCCTTAATAAAAAAAGTACTCAAGAGTTTCCTTGAATACGATTAAACTTTTATCATATTTAAAATTCATATAGTAAATCCTATTCTACACCTCTAGTGAATAGCTGATTTATAATTGAACATCAGATTTCATCTTTTTCTTTTTAATAATTCCAATACAACCAACTACGACCATTAGAAATGCAATTATTTCGAACAGGACGAATGCTCTTCCTGCCAATCCGCTTTCGAATATGTTCTCATACATAAATGCATACACAACAGTGAATATTGGTGCAAATATAACAGCTAAATAAATGCCCCATATTATTAAGTTAAATGTCCAAGATCGTTTAAAAGTAAGAATGAAAGTTAGTATCCCAAAAACTAGCACCAAAACGAACAAAGAAGTTAACATTTAAACAACACTCCTATAGCCAAATTTGACATTATACATAATAAGCCAAAACAAAATTTCAGCTAAACCGTCTTTGCACTTATATTATACCAATAATATACAATTATCACTTTAAATTACTGATTATAATATTACCTTAAATACAACTAAAATAATCCATAGACCATGCTCTTTTTAAATCCTTCTTTATATTATGAAAGACGCTGAAAAAATTTCAGCGCCTCTTCTCTATTCTAAATATTGATTTAAATTGCCCGTAAAGGATTCTTTAATCGCTTCCAGCTTTTTCTGGCTTTCTTCTGTTGAATCACTAGTTACTCCAAAATAATATTTGATTTTTGGCTCTGTTCCACTTGGTCTTACACATACCCAGGAACCGTCTGCCAAGAAGTATTTTAATACATTGGAAGAAGGCAACAATATCTTCTCTTGCTCTCTGCCATCCGTAAATGTTCTTAGAGATGATAAATAATCTTCCTGAGATAGCACTTCGATACCTGCAACTTCTGTTATAGGGTTCACTCTGATTTGCTCTAACAGGTTAGCAATCGCATTTGCTCCGCTTACGCCTTTTTTCGTAACGGACACTAAGCCTTCTAGATAATAGCCATGTCTTTCATATAGACTGTTCAAGACATCTACTA
This sequence comes from Psychrobacillus sp. MER TA 171, assembly GCF_023713305.1. Taxonomy (NCBI): domain Bacteria; kingdom Bacillati; phylum Bacillota; class Bacilli; order Caryophanales; family Bacillaceae; genus Psychrobacillus; species Psychrobacillus sp. MER TA 171. Next base: position 43,776 of record NZ_JAMAWN010000023.1, read on the forward strand.
ATGTCAGCCCCTTCTGTTTATAGTAGGCAGCTGCTTCTACTAATGCCAAGACACTTTGAATTGCATCCTTATCTCTTGCAAAGTCCTTTACTAAATAGCCATAGCTTTCCTCATAACCAAAAAGAAACTCATATTCTTTTGTTTCCTCGTAGTGTTTAATTTTCTCACCGATAAATTTAAAACCTGTTAGCACGTCCTCCGTACTTGCGCCGTGGTATTCTGCTATTACTCTGCCTAAATCAGACGTGACAATTGTTTTAAACACTCGGCCTTTTGCTGGCATCGTCCCTTTTTCCTTACGCATCATCAATAGGTACTCTATTAAAATAGCCCCGGTTTGATTGCCAGTCAGGAGTTTATAGCCACTTTTTGTCTTAACTGCTGCTCCTACACGGTCACCATCTGGATCTACAGCTATTAAAATATCAGCTTCATGCTGCTCACCATATCGGATAGCATATTCAAAGGCACTTTTCTCCTCTGGGTTAGGAGACACAACCGTTGGAAAATCTCCATTTGGCTCCATTTGCTCGTCCACGAAAAAGATATGCTGATAGCCTGCTTCGGCCAAAATACGCTTTGTAGTTTTACCCGAAGCCCCATGTAATGGGGTAAATACTACCTTTAAATCTGTCTTTGATGCTAGTTTGGGATTTTCTTGTACCGTTTTTAACGCATCTATGTATGAGGAATCCATGCTCTCATCTAAATAAACGATTAGATCCTCATCAATTTCATTATTTTTAATAGATAGTGCGTCTCCCGCTTTTTTAACATATTCAATAACAGTATCTGCATCCTGTAAATTTAACTGGGCGCCGTCTTGCCCGTATACTTTATAACCATTGTATTCAGGTGGGTTATGACTAGCAGTAATAACAATCCCCATATATGCATTAAGCTTTCTCACTGAAAAAGAAAGCTGTGGAGTTGTTCTAGGCTCACGATAAATATAAGCCTTAATACCAGCAGCAGCTAGCGTGTTCGCTGCCTCTTGTGCAAACTCTGGAGAAAATCTTCGACTATCATAAGCAATAACTACACCACGATTCATTGCGTCCTTACCAGCAGCCTTGATATATTCTGCTAGACCCGTCGTTGCTTTGCGAACCGTATAATTGTTTATACGGTTCGTGCCAGCTCCTATTTCTCCTCGCATACCACCAGTTCCAAATTCCAAATCTCTGTAAAAGGCATCCTCTTGTCTTTTTTCATCTCTCGCTAAAAGCGCTAAGTCTTCCTTCCATACCGTTTCCATCTCATTTGTACTATTCCATTGTTCGAAGAGTTTTTTATAGGACATATATCTCTACTCCATCCATCATTTTTTATAATCTATACTGTATACATCATGTCGACGGTCTTTTAAATGCTTAACAGTACCATCTTGACGCTGTCTTCTTAAAATTTCTAAATCCACATCTCCGATTAATACCATTTCCACGTTAGGCTCTGTTTCTCCAACGATTCCGTCACGAGCAAATTCAAAATCAGAAGGGGCAAAGATTGCTGATTGAGCATACTGGATATCCATATTCTCAGTTTGAGGTAAATTCCCTACAGTCCCAGAGATTACCGTATAGATTTGATTTTCGACAGCGCGAGCCTGAGCACAATATCGAACTCTTAAATAGCCTTGGCGATCTTCGGTACAAAATGGAGTGAAAATAATATTTGCTCCCATATCTGTTGCAATTCTTGCAAGCTCTGGAAATTCGATGTCATAGCATATTTGGATGGCAATTTTCCCACAGTCTGTATCAAAAACTTTAACGGAATCTCCTGCACTGATCCCCCACCATTTTCTTTCATTAGGAGTTATATGAATTTTATATTGCTTATCAATAGATCCATCACGATGGAACAAGTAAGCAATATTATATATTTCCTCATTTTCTTCCTCTACGAAATGGGAACCCGCAATAATGTTAATGTTATATCGTACAGCAAGATCAGAGAATAGCTCCATATATTGAGGAGTGTACTCTGTTAGCTTACGTACAGCCTGGCTTGGAGATTGTTCATCTAAAAATGACATAAGCTGTGTTGTAAAAATTTCTGGGAATACCACAAAGTCTGATTGCGCGTCTGAAGCAACGTCTACAAAGTACTCACATTGGTTAGCGAATTCCTCAAAAGAATTAATCTTTCGCATCATATATTGAACTGCACAAATTCGTACCGGGTAGCTTGTTTTAAAGTGTCGCTTAGACAATGGAATATAATCGACGTTATTCCATTCCATTAATGTTGCATATTTTGCAGAGGCAACGTCATCTGGTAAATAATTTGGATTAATACGCATTAGCGTAAAGCCATTCATAAGCTGGAATGTTAGAACTGGATCATAGATTTTATGTCGAGATACGGCAGTTACGTATTCACGTGGTGACATTTCATCGGCATGCTTGTGATAATTAGGTACACGTCCACCAATAATGATTGATTTTAAATTGAATTGGCGTGCAATGTCCTTTCTACCTTCGTAAAGTCTTTGTCCAACTTTCATTCGGCGATACTTAGGATGTACCATCACTTCAATCCCATATAGATTATATCCATCTGGATTATGATTGGTGATATACCCTTTATCAGTCACGTCAGACCAAGAATGGCGATCATCGTACTCATCAAAGTTAATAATAAGACTTGAACAGGAGCCAATTACCTTGCCGTCTAATTCGGCAACCAATTGTCCCTCTGGAAATATGGTCAAGTGACTTTTTAATTGTTCAACCTTCCAAGGGTCCATACCTGGGAAACATAAACGTGAAATTTCTAAAATCGAATCTATATCTGAGAAAGTCATTTCTCTAATAATCATACTTTTTTCAAACTGTGATAAATCAAATTCTTCTGACATTATACCGCTCCTCTTTTTAGTACTAACTTTCATTATATAACTCTTTTGTTCACATATAAAATATTTTACATGCCCTCTTTTAACGCTTATAATTCTATTTGAGTTCAAAGCATTTTAAAGGAGCATAACTATGACTAAGAAAATCGAAAATATTATGTTATTCATGTGGTCCGTTGCATTTGTAGCGACTCTGGGTTCCTTGTATTTCTCTGAGATACGGCAATACGAGCCATGCGAGTTATGCTGGTATCAGCGCATTCTCATGTATCCTCTTGTGATCATACTTGGGATAGCTATAGCACAAAAAAATGCAAAGATAGCTGTTACTACTCTTATATTTTCTACAATAGGACTATGCTTCTCTATTTATCATTATAGTCTACAAAAGCTGGCTTTTTTACAGGACGTAGCCCCTGCTTGCGGTAGAGTTCCTTGTACTGGTGAATATATAAATGTATTCGGATTTATCACTATCCCATTCTTAGCTTTAATAGCGTTTCTTTTAATCGCAATTAGTAGCTTAGTTATTTTGAAGAGTCTCAAGGAGGACAAGTAACATGAAGAAAGTTGCCATAATCGGCGGAGTAATAATATTAGTTTTTGTATTAATTTTTGTATTAAACAGTCAAAAAAATAAAAATGCTTTAGAGAATAATCCTTATGATACCGATAATCTAAAGCAATCCACTATTGACTTACTTGATGATCCAAATTACCAAAATATTATTTTACCAAAGGATCTAGATAATAAAATTAAAAAAGGGGAAACCTTTACAGTTTATTTCTTCAGTCCTGAATGCTCACATTGTAAGGAAATGACGCCAAGATTGACGCCACTTGCCGAGGAAAACAATGTAGAGATTTTAAAATATAATGTTTTAGAGTATGAACAAGGATGGGATGATTTCCAAATCGAAGGTACACCTACCTTAATTCATTTTGAAAATGGTAAAGAAGTGGCTCGCATGCCTAATGCTCAGCCAAATGAAAATATTCAAGCATTTTTTGATCAAGTTGTATTAAAATAAAGAAAAGGGTCATGTCTCATTGACATGACTTTTTTTAAAGGAGAGAGATTATGCAACATATACTTACTTATACGATTCAAGAGGATGATCTGACAATCGATCAGCTGCTCCAAACTAAATGGAAGCTCGGCAAGAAACTTATACATGAGCTCCGAATGCAAAAAGCTGTGACCGATCAAGACGGGGAACTATTACAATGGAAATTACCACAGCAGAAGGGCAATGTTTTGACTTTCAAATGGGAAGGAGAATCCTCCAGCTATTTACCATCTGACCAAATCCCTTTGTATATTGCCTATGAGGACGAGTATTTACTCATCGCCTCTAAGCCACGTGGAGTGTCGACCCACCCTAACGAGCAAGGTCAAAACCATACTTTAATGAATACAGTTACCCATTACTTGCAGAGCAAGGGACATTCCTACGGTGAGCATATCCATCGCATCGACGAAGGCACAAAAGGGCTGGTAGTAGTAGCGAAGAATCCAATCGTTAAAGGCATGCTAGACCGAATGATTGAGCAAAAAGAAATTGTCCGCACGTATGAAGCGATTGTAGAAGGTCAAATGAAGAGTAATCATGGTACCGTTCGTGCTGCTATTGGAAGCGACCGACACCATCCTACTAGAAGACGTGTATCTCCTTCTGGACAGCTGGCAATTACCCATTATGAGGTAGTCGGCCGACATGACCAATTTACAAAGGTGCATGCTATTTTAGAAACGGGTCGTACGCATCAAATTCGAGTACATTTAGCACATTTAGGTCACCCAATTGTTGGAGATGACTTGTATGGAGCAAAAAGATCACCTACTAAAACATATGAATTACATGCGTTCAAGGTTCAATTCAAGCATCCAATTACTGGAGAAGTAATTATTGCTGAGGATAAGCGATAATATTCTAGATTTGAATAAAAAAGTTGCTCTCGAAATTACAATTTCGAGAGCTTTTTTTAGATCAAAATATGTGTTTAATGTATCTCTGTTATTACCGGCTCATATTTTGACAATATATCAACTCTATGTTCGATACAGGACAAGGAGTAATGAGTAATTGTTTCATTTGGAAAGTAAGAGTCTAATGAAGAATCCTTTTGTAAGAAACGTAATAAGTTAGACTTCGTGTAAATAACGAAGGATTCCCCCTCGTACTCTTCTTCATCATTCCATTTAGTATAATCATCATAAATAACGTAATAGGATATATAGTTTTTAAAATCAATCTGTAACCTTGTAACATTACTATCTGGGTGGGGATAAATAAGTAAATCAGTTGGATTGTCACTTTTATTTACTATGATTTTAAGCTGTATTCCATCTATCCGAGGTTCTGAAATACTTTCAAATGAAATATGGTATCCTTTTTCTTTTATTAGCTCCTCAAAAGTCATTATAAATCTCTCCTTTTGATACATTATAAAATCACCTTATACTCCAATGGTGCTTTCTTCGCAATAAAAACCTTTCAGATTACAGGTTGTAACTATTTATTATTTTATTTTCCTATGTTAAAGGGTAGGGTTGATTTATAATCCAAAGAAATTTTAGATCAGAGAGTAGAATTGATTTCCGCCCCAGCCGGACGCTTTCCGTGGGGTGAGCGATAAGCCATCACCCGTCGCTAACGCGCGCGGTTGTGATGTCTTATCTGTCTCACTCATCCCACTGGAGTCGCCGTCTGTCGCTCCAATCAATAAATGGGAACAGCTTTAACATTGATAAAGAACTAATAAATTTACTCGCATAAACAAAGCTAAAAAACTGTCACCAACCCCATTTTCATCATCTATTTATGTTCTGAATAGCCATTTGAAAGTTCAATTGTTTATGTTTACAGTCACTATAAAAAAGAATTGTTAGTCAAAATCAACCAATAACTTTAACAAAGCTTTTTATTTTTATATGAACATAGCATTGTTTCTGGTTTAATAAAAGGGTGAAAAAAGAGATAAACTTCTTCAAACATTCCCTCATAAACTTAAATGGTATACCCTCTTCGGTCGCTGAATCATTTCCATTAAAAGCACCCTACATACTTTCTATAAATAATTGAGATTCCCTTCAAAATTAAGATTAAAATTTTCGGCATATTAGTTATATTTAGTGTAAAATTACACTAAATATACTATACTCTAAATTAACAAAGGAGGCATGAGTTTTGAAAAAATGGCACTTTCTTTTGTGGGTATTAATAATAAGTGCAACCCTGTTAGGCTTATTTGGACAAGCTTTAGCCTATTTTGTAGATGAAATTATGGCGAGTAACGTCCCACCTATATATTACTTAACCATCATAACGGTAATTAGTATCATCCTATACTTAGCTACACCTTTTTTAGTATCAGTATTGGTTAAGTTTAAAAAAATAGATAACAAGTTTAATGATGTATACATTTTAGGTACTGTCATGGTTGGCCTCATCGTATCCTTGTGGTCAGTATTTGTTTGTATAATGTGGTGGGGCTAGGATGGTTATCAGTTTCAAAGAAAGCCTTCAATTAATAAACTTTAACAAGTAGTTTTCCATAAATATTTTGAATAAAATAATGACAAATGGGTAATATTAGAATAAACCCCCTTTATTGACGCTGTATCCCTTTTACTTCCTATTCTTTCACAGGGAAAAGTTCATACATGTTATAACAGCGAATAAAAATGGTCGTTACTGAAATCCCCTCAGTAACGACCATTTTTTTTCATTTATTAAAAGCTAAAATTATCTGGATCTGCTCCAGTTCGCTCATTTAAATTAAGTGCATCAATATTTTTTACATCTTCAAATGATAATTCAAAGTCAAACACATCGAAATTTTCATGGATTCTTTCCGGAGTAATAGACTTTGGAATAACAATCAAGTCATGCTGTAAATGCCAGCGGATAATCACCTGCGCGGTAGATTTCCCATACTTAGCACTGATGCGAGCCAACGTAGGCTCCTCTAATAATCTACCTCTAGCTAGAGGTGACCAAGACGTAACTGCAATGTCTTCGGAGGCACAGTACTCTCTAAGATCATACTGCGTCAGTCTAGGATGGCACTCTATCTGATTGACCATAGGCTTTATATTAGCCTTAGCGGCTATTGCCTCTAAATGGTGCTGATTATGATTAGATACGCCTGTCGCTCGAATAAGCTTCTCCTCATAAAGACGTTCAATTGCACGATATGTATCTATATAACTCTCAGCAACTGGCCAATGAGTTAAGTATAGATCTACATAATCCATACCTAATAGCTCTAAAGACTTTTCAAAGGCTCTTAACGTCTGATCGTAGCCTTGATCGGTATTCCAAACCTTAGTAGTTACAAAAATCTCTTTGCGTGAGATTCCAGAAGTTCGTATTGCTTCACCAACTTCTCTTTCATTTGCATATAATGAAGCTGTATCGATATGGCGGTAGCCAGATTCCAAAGCATATGTAATTGCCTCTAGAGCAACCTCAGGCTCGGTCATCTTATATACCCCTAACCCAAGACGCGGCATCTCAACTCCATTAGCCAATCTCTTTGTTGAATCCTCTAGTAATTCCATTAATCTCATCCTTCCCATATATTTATAAAAGCGTAATCGCCTGGTTCTGCCCCGACAGGCAAATGGGGAAATACGAGGAGGCAGTTCCTCAGCCACCGCGGTATTTTCCCATTTGACCCCGAGGGGCAAGGCGATGAAGCTAGATATCTATAAAAGCGTAATCGCCTATTTCTGCCCCGACAGGCAAATGGGAAAAAGCGAGGAGGCAGTTCCTCAGCCACCACAGCTTTTATCCATTTGACCCCGAGGGAAGGCGATGAAGCTAGATATCTATAAAAGCATAGGCGCCTATCTCTGCCCCGACAGGCAAATGGAAAAAAGCGAGGAGGCAGTTCTCCAGCCACCACAGCTTTTATCCATTTGCCCCCGAGGGGCAAGGCGCCGGAGCTAGACATCAAGAAATGCACAGACGCCTATTTCTGCCCCGACAGGCAAACTCAAGAAAAAAACGACTGAAGAATCAGTCGTCTTTCCGCTTCTTCATAATTGTAGCACTATCTGATTGAGCAGGGTCTGATACACGGTTATCTTCTTCTAGCTCTTGGTTATCTCTCATGCGTTCCATTTGCTTGCCTAATGTTTTTACCTCGTCCATATTTGTTGCCATTGAGCCGTTCTCTGGACCATTTTTCAAATTATCCATTTAAAAAATCACTCCTTTTTATCTATCCTAGTAGAATCACACGTTACATGCAACTTTGACACTTTCTATTTCAGACATAATTTCGTTTTATTGTATCGTTTCATTTTTTTACAAATTAGGTTATACTAAGATTTAGAATATATAGAGGAGGCGCTTAAGTATGAAACTAATCCTTATTCTTGGCGTTTGTGTTGCGTTTCTTACTGCAATTTTCACTGCAGGATACGACGACAAACCAGGTGCATCTGAGAAATAATAATTATTCAACATAAAAACGGACGAGTCTGCATAAGACATCGTCCGTTTTTTTATTAATGTAAGTTTGGATAATCCTGTTGACGCAAAGCCTCATAAATAAGAATTGCTGCAGTATTCGAGAGATTCAATGAACGAATATTATCATTCATCGGTATTCTAAGCGCACGGTCTGGATGTGCATCGATAAACTCACGTGGAAGTCCCTTCGTCTCACGTCCAAATATAAAGAAATGATCCTTCTCTGAATCACTAAAATCAAAAGTAGTATGTGGCTTCGCGCCAAATTTAGTGATGAGGTAATATTCAGCTTCAGGGTGAGCAGCGAAAAATTCATCTAACCCATCATAATAGGTGATGTCCACATGCTCCCAATAATCTAATCCTGCACGCTTTAGCATTTTATCGTCTGTAGAAAATCCTAATGGTCGGATAAGATGAAGCTTAGCTCCTGTACCTGCACATGTTCTAGCAATATTTCCTGTGTTTGCAGGAATTTCTGGTTGATATAAAACGACATTAATACTCAATGATTCCACTTCCTAATTTTCAATTGTATAAAACGCAAGACCCTTGCGAATCTCTTCTAAAACCTGTTCTTCTTGCTCTGTTTTTTCTGCTTCCTTTAATGCAAGCAAGCCTTCCTCTGTATTGATTTTGCCTAATGCCCATGCTGCTGTTCCTCTTATAACTGGCCTTGCATCGTGTAGCATTAGTTCGATCAGCGTTGGAACGGCTCCTTCTTCTTTAAAATGTGCCAATGCAATGATTGCATTTCGTTGAATCGGATTTTTTCCTCTCCATGAACCAGACATATGACCATACGTTTCTTTAAAGGTCCGATTCGTCATGCCTAACAGTGGTAACAATAGAGACTTAACAAGCTCTGGATCCGGCTTAAATGCTTCCTGATGAAGATTAGCCTTGCCTTTGTTTTTAGGACAGACGGTTTGGCATGTATCACAGCCATATATCCGATTCCCTATCTTCGCTCGAAACTCATCAGGCACCATCGTTTTCGTTTGGGTGATAAAGGCGATGCATCTTTGGGCATTCAGCTGACCACCTTCTATTAACGCACCAGTAGGGCAGACATCTAGACAAAGCCTGCAGTCTCCACACTGATCTTCCATCTGTTCACTTGGAGCAAAAGGAATAGAGGTGATCATTTCTCCCAAGTAAACATAAGATCCAAATTCAGGGGTGATGATAGAACAATTTTTGGCGCTCCACCCAATCCCAGAACGTTCGGCAACAGCACGGTCTGACAGTTCACCAGTATCGACCATTGAGCGCAGCCTAGCTTCTGGTATGTGCGTTAAAATATATAATTCTAACTGAGCGAGCTTTTCTCTTAAAACGGTATGGTAATCCATCCCCCATGAGGCTCGAGCAAATATTCCACGTCTCGCTCCCTTTACACTTTGTGGTGCATCCTTCATTTTAGACGGATACGCAATAGCTATAGATATAATGCTCTGTGCCTCCTCCATTAAAAGCTGAGGATTGGTCCTTTTATCAATGTCCGGCTCCTCGAAGCCGGAAGCATATCCTAGCTCCTGCTGGCGAATCAGATGATTTTTCAATTCATGAAATGGAGAAACAGTGGTAAAACCAATTTTATCAATTCCAATGGATGCAGCGTATTCTATGAGGTTCTGTTGAAACTGGTTTATATTCACTAGAGTTCTCCTTTCTGTATGGTACAATGAAGAAAATATATACAAGGATGGTTTAAAATGTTTGTAAAATTAGATACTTCTCTATTACAAATAGAGCCTACTTTTAAAATTGGCCTTATTTATTATAACAAAATTATTGTATCATCTTCCCCTCAAATGCTTAAGGGACGCCTCCAATTATTTCAAGAACAGCTTTTTTTCGAATTAGAGGAAAAAGCAGTTAATGATTTTGATGGGATAAAGGAATGGCGAGGTCTTTGGAAAAAGCTTGGAGCAGACCCTAACCGTTATCGTCCTTCTATGGAAGCAATGTACAGAAGGATTGCAAAACAAAATTATATCACACCTATGCATTCTGCTGTAGATTTAAATAACTTCTTCTCTATGCGCTATGAGATTCCTCTTGGAATTTATGACCTGGCACAGCTGAAAGGCGACATTTTCATCACTGTAGGCAATAAAGAAACAAGTTATCTTGGATTAAATGGTAGAGAAAATAATTTACACGGGATTTTAACACTTCAAGATGAAATAGGTTCATTCGGAAGTCCATTTGTCGATTCTAAACGAACGGCAGTTACTGAAAGCACAACGAGTGCTATACAAGTAGTATATCTACGACCTTCTATGAGTCAGGAAGAAGCGGTAAAATTATTAGAATCCATGGGACAAATGTTCACGCAAGTACACGGTGGAGAAGCCGCAAGTGTTGTATTAGACAGTAACCAAATAGAATGGAGGATATAAATTATGGCACCAATACTTCTTGCAGAGGCAGTAAAGCTTAAGAGTATTTTATTGAAGAGGGTTCAAGAGTTGGAGATAGAAATGATGCGTGTCGGTTTCACTGTTATCGAGAAGGGGACTACTCCTGCTCCCCCTATACGAACTGTAAGCGCAATCGATTTAGAAATGAATGATATTCGCTCGGATATTAGAAAGCTTGATCGACTTATATACGAGGCTAACTTAAACAATACAGTTACATATAAAGAAGCTGAACTCACCATTGTGGAAGCAATTGAACTAGCTACTCAGCTTCGTGCCCAGGCAAGAGTATATAAACAGCTAGGAAGCCATGAAAAGCAAAGAATCCAGTTCAGCGGCTACGGCGAAGGAACCACTTATGTAGAAGTTGCCTTATATGAGCCAGAGGAATACCGAAAAAAAGCATTAGACTTTGAAAAGGATGCCAATAAATTATCTGGACTGATTAACGCGAAAAACTATGCCGTTACTATTGCCTTTGATGATGAAAAATATGCTTAATATGTATCCTTGGTAAGGTGAGACTCCTTGCCAAGGCGTAGTAGGAGGTCATTACAATTTAACTGGTGGCAAACCAATGACCATTTACCATTTACTTTGTGACTAATAACTAATGACTAACCATTGCAACTGCAATCGACCTCCAATTAGTGTACGACCGGACTTCCTACTATGAAAAACGCTCCTTTCCATTTTAGGGAAGGAGCGTTTTTGCTTAGTTAATTTTCAAAGACCTGTGTTTTTTCTCCATCTATTTCAAGGTACCAGGAACCTTCCTTAGGAAATTTGATCTCTCCCTCGTAATGGAATAATCTTTGTCCGTTAACTGCGTCAATCACAGGGTTTTGATCATTTTGAAAGCTACTCCTCTGTACAATTTCATCTCCATTTGAATTTACTAAAAGAACCTCTATACTTTCCTTTTCCCCAATAGAGCTTTCTATAAGTACATTAGAAGTTTCACCAATTTGAATCTCCTTAGGTGAATCTAGCAGCACGTAATGTTCGGACTTTGGAAAAGGCGGAAGGACCTCTATCCTAAATGTCTCAAACAATTCTTCTTCCACATAAAAGGAGAGCTGCCACTCTCCCTCTATAGTAAAGGCTGGGAAGCTTGTTAAAATATGAGCGTCCTCACTATATAAACCGGCGGCTAATAATCCCTCTGACAATAAAAGCTTCTCTCCATAACTGTTTATCGCCTCTACCTTATATTCCTTTCCAACTAAAGATTCAGGATCACTCCAATAGTAGAGCATAAGCTTTGCACCTCGACGAGTATCCTCTTCAACGAAATTGTCAGGCCCTAGTATTCCAATTTTCCCTTCTATCCCTATTACATTTTGTGGCGAATCTTGTAAAGGAAATGAAGTAGCGAAAGGTGCGTCTAGTGTAGCGAATTTTGGTGACTCATTATTTAAATCATACGTTTTTCCCTTATAAGCCACCGAAAACTTGATATCTTTGCTTGCCTCTAATAATTTTTGTAGTTCTGCTTCGGAATAATTTGCATATAAAGATTCAAATGTAATTGTGTAATCATATCTACCCTTATTCGGATTTGAATTATAGCTTGCCCTATTTCCAATACCGTAACTGTCCTTTAAGAAAAGGTATTTATTTTCCGCTCGAAACTCCATAGAATGCCAAACATCTATTGGTATAAGCTCTTTAGACATTAAAGATAACTCCGTCCTAACTGCATGGAGCTTCTCCCCTGATGCATTCATTGAAACCTCCGTGCTTTTAATATCATCTATTTGAAGATCGAGGCTTTTTATAAATTCCTGCTCTGTCAACGAGCCCATGCCTACTTCTGTTTCTTTCGTTAAATCTGGGTTGTACATGGGGCTTGCTAAATAAGCAACCATTAAAAGGCAGGCCGCTGCAACAAAAACAGATAGAGGGTTTAGAAACTTTAGTCGGTTTGATTTTGGAGCATTTCGAATGCTGTAAATCACTTTTCTCTTTTCTTCTTTATCAAGAGAATGCTTCGGAAGATTGCGCAACCGTTCCTCCAAATCATCGTGTTCTCGCTTCATACTCAAATCCCTCCTTTTCCAAAATGCTCTTCAGCTTCTTTAGCGAACGGTGATAAAGAACATTCACGTGGTTTTCATTGGATTCTAGAATCTCGGCTACTTGTTTAGAAGTCATTTCTAATATTGCCTTTAAAATAATTACCTCTTTGTTTTTAGCTGGCAATTTATTTATAGCTAGATATAATTCTTGATTCATCTCACCAAGTAAAACAGTATGATCTAATCCCTCTATCTGTTTTTCATCTCGCAAAACGTATTTTATTCGATTCCAAATATTATTCTTTCTAGCGCGATCAACCACTATATTCTTTGCGATGGTTATTAACCATGTTTTTGGATGTGCCCCTTCCTTAAAGTAGGCAATCTTCTTCAATCCACGAAGAAAAGTTTCCTGCACCAGGTCCTGAACATCCATAGAGCCTGTATAGTAAATGAGGAAGCTGGTCACATCCCGCTCATATAACTCAAACCACTCCTCCATTAAATCCCTTTCCAAGTGATCCCCCCTATCTCCCTACTACTTCATTAGACGTTTTACTTTCCTTAATCTTACAAGACTTTTGAAAATAAAAAAATCAGCCATTGTAGAAACAATGACTGATTTATGTGTTCCATATTTAATTAGTATGATCTTGCAAACCATACCGTGTGTTTCGATTCTTTTCCACAATTAATACAAGTTGATTTTTCAGCTGGTGGATTGAATGGAATATTACGTGTTGTGAATTTTGTTTCTTCTTTAACATGCTCCTCACAAGCATCGTCTCCACACCATCCAGCAAGGATCCATCCAGGGATTTCTCCTTTTTCCGAAGAGTCCTCTAAATGCTGTTTCAGCTGATCCATGGAATCGACATGGGTATGAGAGTTTGCATCACGGAATGCACGCGCTTTTTCTAATAGACGAGTTTGCATTGTGTTTAGCTCTTCTTCCACACGCTCCACAATAACATTTATATCAACTGATTCTTTCTCATCTAAATCGCGAGCCTTCATAAGCACTTGATTGTTTTCTAAATCACGTGGTCCTAATTCAACGCGAACTGGCACACCTTTAAGCTCCCACTCATTAAATTTATAGCCAGGTGATTGATCAGAATCGTCTAAACGAACTCGGATACCTTTTGCTTTTAATGCAGCAAAGATTTCATCTAGTTTTTCCATTATTGCTGGGTTCTTTTTCCATGGCCCGACTGGTATTAAAACAACTTGTGTCGGTGCAATACGTGGTGGCAATACAAGACCTTGCTCATCACCATGAACCATGATCACAGATCCGATTAATCGAGTAGAAGTTCCCCAAGAAGTCGTATGCACATGCTGGTGCTTGTTTTCTTTATTCAAATATTTGATATCGAATGCTTCAGCGAATTTAGTTCCAAGGTAATGAGAAGTTCCAGCCTGAACCGCTTTTCCATCCTTCATCATAGCTTCGATGGAAAAAGTATCTACTGCCCCTGCAAAGCGTTCAGATGGAGTTTTTTGACCATCATATACAGGAATAGCTAAAAGTCCCTCTACTACCTCTTTATAAATATTTAGCATTTGCATTGTTTCTTGACGTGCTTCCTCTTCATCCACATGAGCTGTATGTCCCTCTTGCCATAAAAATTCAGAGGTACGAATGAAAGGAAGTGTCTTCTTTTCCCAACGGAATACGTTAGCCCATTGGTTGATCAGTACAGGTAGGTCACGATAGCTTTTGATCCAATCTGAATACAGATGGCCAATCATTGTTTCAGAGGTTGGACGAAGTGCTAAACGCTCCTCTAGTTTTTCACCTGCAGCCTCTGTAACCCATGGAAGCTCTGGAGAGAAACCTTCAATATGATCCTTTTCCTTTTGGAAAAATGATTCTGGAATTAACATTGGAAAATAAGCGTTACGGTGTCCTGTCTCTTTAAAGCGTTGGTTCATCTCTGTTTGGATATGCTCCCAGATTTCGTAGCCGTCCGGTTTAAATGCGATACATCCACGTACTGGTGTATAATCCATTAAATCTGCTTTTTGAATCGTGTCGATATACCATTTAGTAAAATCGTTTTGCTGTTGATTAGTCATTACTTTTCCTCCTTAAAATATAAAAAGCACAAGTCTGTCCTTGTAAAAGGACGTCCTTGTGCTTGAATAGACGTGGTACCACCTTAGTTTAGCTTAAAATAGTTTAAGCCCTCTAAAACGTTTGATAACGATAACGAATCGGTTATGTTTGCATAACATCTCCGTGGTAGGTTTCAACAAGAAGTGGTGATATAGCTCTCAGCAAACGCTATATTTTCTGTTTCACAATTCTCATTTACTTGATCACATCGTAGATTGTATATTACTAATAATATACCAAAAGTAACGTATTAATACAACGTACTTCTTTTATACCAATTAATTTAAACAATCAGAATAAAAATACATTATACTTACAGTATGGTAAAGACAAAACAAGATAGGGGAAGATTACATGAATGATTTAAAAAGTTCCTTTAACGAATGTACATATTATTTATCCGGTCATAGGAATCGAGATATCTCCGTCTTAAAGGATGCATTGAAGGATGTTTCTGAGGACCAATTCAGCGATATCTATGGTAACGGGTCTATTATAGAAGACTTTCAGAAGAAAATGGCTAAACTTTTAGGTAAGGGAACGTCTGCATTTTTCCCTAGCGGTACAATGGCTCAGCAAATCGCCTTACGTATTTGGTGCGATGAGAAGCAGCTTAACCAGGTTGCCTATCACCCTTTATGTCATTTAGAAATACACGAGATGGATGGTTTAAAGGAATTACACCAGATTAAAACGATCCTGCTGGCAGACAAGAATCGAGTAATTGAGCTAGAGGACGTAAAAAACCTTAAAGAAGACATAGCATGTCTTTTATTGGAGCTACCTCAAAGAGAAATTGGTGGCCAGCTTCCTAGCTTTGAAACATTAGAACAGATTTCAGCCTATTGTCGTGAAAATGGTATAAAGCTTCATTTAGACGGAGCCCGACTTTTAGAAGTATTACCGTACTATAATAAAACAGCCTCTGAGGTTTGCGACCTATTTGACAGTGTTTATATGTCTTTTTATAAAGGAATTGGTGGTATTGCGGGAGCTATTCTAGCCGGTGACGAGGATTTCATAGAGAAATCTAAAATTTGGAGAAAGCGTTATGGTGGAACACTTATAAGCTTGTATCCTTATATTCTATCAGCAGATTATTATTTTGATAAGCGAGCACACAAAATGGAGCAATACTACCAAAATTCTGTAGAGCTGGCACAGCTATTTAATGATTGTAAGGATATTTACACTGTACCAGAAATACCTGTTTCCAATATGTTTCATGTCCATTTTAATCGTTCTCAAGAGGAAATGACAGCTATTCTTAGCAAAGCCCAGCTTGATAACCGCATAGGGATTTCTAGCTATTTAAGTGAGCTGGATGGGGATAAATGTAAAATTGAAATAAGTATTGGAGATTCTTATCTAGAAATTCCAAAAGAACAACTAGAACAATTATTTTTGAATTTAAATGAAAAAATGAAATAAAATAAAAGACTCTTAACGTCTCGTTAAGAGTCTTTTATTGCTGTTGCTGATACTGTTCACTTTTAAGTTCTTCATATATATGGTTTGCCTTGCTTTGCGCTTCTGTTTTAGAAGTTGCGTGTACCTCAATAATTTTTCCTTCGATAATAAAGTTATATGTTTTAATCATTTTAATTCCTCGCCTTTCTTTTTTTGATTCTAATTATGTTATTCCCTATTGTAGAAAAATAAAACTTCTTAATAATGGAAATTACAAATATTTATTGGGACAGTAAAAAGTTCATAATTACTGGGCTTACATAAAAAAGGCGGCTCTCCTTTATGAGCCACCCAACAACCCTATTACCCACTCCTTCACATCCACAAGTCGGTTGGATGGTGGTCTTTCTGTCTCACCCGAAACGATTAGGGGAACAACGGAATCTACCCGATGGAGGGAGCCATGTGCACCGCCACCAGCATGATCATGACTATGTTTTTCAATAAATTCGTAAGAAGGCTTTGCATCTACTATGATAACTTTTCCGGTTTGGGAGTGGAGTGCGCCGTAGAGCCGAGCTAGCGCATCAGGATATGTGTGATAGCGTAAAGTTCCTTGCTCATCTTTTATATCTAGAGTAGCCATATCTCCCTCTAATTGCCATGACTGCTTGTATTCATCTATATAAGGCCCATTTGGTGAGAAGGTGAGTTCTTTGTCGTTTGTGCTTATAACATGATTCGTTTGTTCATCGCTCCATGCAATAAAACCAATTCGTTCATCCTTTTTTAATCTTTCTACTACATCAGAAAAAGAGATTTTTTTATCATTTAAATAGATGTAGGCCATTCGTTCATTCACTGCGATGGCTAGCTGTGCATTTTCTTTTCCTCTTTCTAAGAAGGTGTAACCCTTTAACAATTCATTTAAATCAATCAAAGCCGTTTCCTTTTCTTCCTTAACTGCAGATTGACCACTATCACCCAGGACTACCCATGTTACCTCCTCTACTGCATCTTCCCAAGAGCCAAAACTATTCAACAGCTCTTGCAGTGCTTGGTCAGCCTTCTCAATCCCAGATCTATCACCAGGACCATTTTTATGTATGGAAGCATCCGCATCTGGGAAATAGGCTAGAGTAAAGGCGGGAAGCTTCCCTTGTCCAATTAGATAAGTCAGTTCATTAGAAGTAAACTCATTGTTTACCCCCATCCGCTTCCAGACGTATTTATATCTGTCGTTCTCTGGATTATATTGAGATAAGCCACCGAGCGAAAAAAGCATTGGTCCTTTCACTTTTATCTCTTTTGGCAAGAGATCTGTAATAGAAAGTAGCTTAGGTACATGTAAATCCTGCTGAAAGCTACCCCGGTATAATAATCCATTAACAGAAGCAGTCTGAATTTGAGCATTTGCCAATTCTTCGTGAATTGTTAGAACTTCCTTACTTAAATGTGTTTCATTCAGACGAATAACACTATCAGCCACTACATTTTTAACTCCATTGTCCCATATCTCCCTGATCCCACTTCCATAACTGACCATGCGTTCCTCATCTTTTTTAAACCAAATTAAGCCTGGAATTTTATGCTGATTTGCATATGTTCCAGTCAACAAGGTGCTATCTATTGTCACGGACATTGTTGGATAAGAACTAATAAAATCTGGATAGAAATCACCATTATTTATTAAAAATGAGAACGCCGGTGCCTTTCCCTCTTTTATCGTCTGCTGCAATGGTTCTGCCATTAATGAATCGACAACAATAAGAACTACCGGCTTTTTAGTAGCTTCGATCTTAACTTCCTTAAGCTTTTTAGTTGGAGACATAGAAATAGCTAATATAAGTCCTCCACATACAACAAGCAATATAGCTAATATGATTAGTACTGTTTTCTTCACTTTTAGTCACCTATCTTCCATTCGTATTGTTAGTATGGTGATTTCGAAATGAATACATGCTTATTTAATGATAAAAGATATTCTTTTCAGATGACATCTTCAACAGTTGTTTTACTTTATAGGAAAGACACATCAACTACCTGTTTGCCCATCATTGTCACTGCTTTGCTCACTTTCATTTTCGTTTTTTGCATCTTCTCCACTGCTACCTCCCTTTTCACTCAAAGCACTAACAAAAAATGCGGTTGGCAGCAGAAGACCGATCGCTGATTGTATAAGCGCAAAGAACCGCGCCTTTCCTACAGGCACCAAGTCACCATAGCCTACTGATAAAATGGTGACTCCACTGAAATAGAGATAATCTAAAAAATTTTCTCCTCCATTTTTCCCCTCTTCAGTGCTGACTCTTACTACATCTCCTTCCATAGACAATAAGTAATAAAGAACAGCAAATCCAAAAGTAATGCCAAGCATAGCGAAAAATAGCTTTTGGAATAAAGTTGACTGAAAATAGCTTTTCTTATATTTATGACCTGAAAAGAAATAGTATAAGGTTGTTACCAAAAATAAGATTGTCAATCCCATTAGTATCGTAGAAAACATGCGTCTTTTCCTCTCTGTCTCTCGTGTCCATCCAGTTTAAAAATATACAAAGTAACTAATATGAAAACGAAAATATAGATACCCTTTTATTTCATCAATTAAGACGTAGTATGCATGGGAATGTACGTATTTATTACTTAAGGACAAAAAGACATGGAAACGATTCTTAAGAGCCTTCTAATGCAATAATTATTTTCGTTAATAACAGCCTGAACTCTTTTGGTGTTATCTAGACATTCATTACTCTTATACATGGGATTACGCCCTTTTAGGAAACAACAAAAAAGACCTCTAACATAGTTGTTAGAGATCTTGATATGTATGACGTTAAGTCACGAATATGATACCGGTGGTCGGGGTCGAACCGACACATCCGAAGATACGGGATTTTGAGTCCCGCGCGTCTGCCAATTCCGCCACACCGGCATATTGAAGGCAGTAAATACTTTTTTAAAATTGGAGGCGGCAACCGGATTTGAACCGGTGATAAAGGTGTTGCAGACCTGTGCCTTACCACTTGGCTATGCCGCCTTAATTTGGAGCGGAAGACGAGGTTCGAACTCGCGACCCCCACCTTGGCAAGGTGGTGTTCTACCACTGAACTACTTCCGCAAATAACTGGGGTACCTGGATTCGAACCAGGGCATGACGGAATCAAAATCCGTTGCCTTACCGCTTGGCTATACCCCAATGGGGCGACCGATGGGAATTGAACCCACGAATGCCGGAATCACAATCCGGTGCGTTAACCACTTCGCCACGACCGCCACAGAATAAAAAAAAGAGCTAACCAGATAGAATATGGGGCGACTGATGGGAATTGAACCCACGAATGCCGGAATCACAATCCGGTGCGTTAACCACTTCGCCACAACCGCCATTATTCAAAGTTAACTTATTATTTGGCAGGGGCAGTAGGAATCGAACCCACATCAAAGGTTTTGGAGACCTCTATTCTACCGTTAAACTATGCCCCTAATAACTGGTGGAGGGGGACGGATTCGAACCGCCGAACCCTAAGGAGCGGATTTACAGTCCGCCGCGTTTAGCCACTTCGCTACCCCTCCACTAGACAGTGGTGCCGGAAAGAGGACTTGAACCCCCAACCTACTGATTACAAGTCAGTTGCTCTACCAATTGAGCTATTCCGGCGTAATGGTGGCTCAGGACGGAATCGAACCGCCGACACAAGGATTTTCAGTCCTTTGCTCTACCGACTGAGCTACTGAGCCACATACGTACATTAAAGATAAATGGCGGTCCCGACCGGGATCGAACCGGCGATCTCCTGCGTGACAGGCAGGCATGTTAACCGCTACACCACGGGACCATTTGGTTGCGGGGACAGGATTTGAACCTGTGACCTTCGGGTTATG